>NZ_JBHNZK010000013.1:0-166370 GCF_042464845.1 Pedobacter sp. BG31 | reverse complement strand
TGGACGGAGAGATAACAGCGGTCTAAAAAGAGGCGCCTTGGAAATTGATTTTAAAACATAACCTAACCCAATTAGCCTAAAAACAAAGTATTTTCTTCTTTGTAAATTTTAACCGGACAACAGTGAAATGAATTCAGCATGACGAATAGTCTAATAAGCGCTTTTATAAAAAGTTATTTTGTTAAATAATTATCAATTCAAGTTAAAAAATTAAATCCATAAGGATAGTATAGCAGCTATCAATGCTGTCGTCATAATTACGCTTCCTAATTTTAAAAATGTCCAGGCACTTACTTCCTGTCCTTCTCTTCTTAAAGCCACCAGCCATAATATAGTGGCCAGCGAACCGGTTATGGAGAGGTTGGGACCAAGGTCTACACCAATTAATACTGCACTTTTAACCAGATCGGGCGCATGGGCATTTTGCAATACACTACCTGCTATCAGTCCGGCAGGTAAATTATTCATTAAATTGCAGGCTATCGCAGTTACCGTACCACTAAGCCATACCGCTGCCGTTTCAGATTGTGCTATAGCATCATTTAACAAGGCGCTTAAATGTTGTGCCATTCCGGTTTTATTTAATGCTTCAACCACTACAAATAAGCCCGCCACCAAGGGAAGCACTGTCCATGATATTCCTTTAATCACATTAACGGGATTTTTTCTCGCGCGGGTCAATACAATGGCGCTGGTGATGATCCCCGTAATCAATGTGGGCAACCCCAGCTCCATGTTCATGGCAGAAGCAGCTAATAAAACAGTTGCAGTTACACATATTCCAATCAAAGCTGTTTTACCACCCGGGCTTAGTTCAGGCAAGTTGATCTCTGTTCTGATTTTTTGTTTAAAACACTCACGCTGTGAGAACCGGAGCACAAAATAAGTAACGGTAATGACACATATCGAAGGGATCAGATACAAACTCAGCCAATGCATTAGTGATGGCATATTCGTACCATAGATTACCAGATTTGCCGGATTTGAAATAGGCAGCACAAAAGAAGCTGCATTGGCAATGAATGCGCAGATCAATAAATAGGGCAAAGGTTTTTCTACCTTAGCTGCCTTAACTGCCGCTGCCACAGCTGGTGTTAATACAACAGCTGTGGCATCATTGGAAAGGAATGTGGTCACCACCACACCAACCAGATAGATGAGTAAAAATAATCGTCCCGAAGATCCCTTAGCCCTTATAGTGGCATGGGCGGCGAGCCAGTCAAACAGTTTTTCCTCTCTTGCAGTTTCGGCCAGCAACATCATGCCGGTTAGGAATAAATACACATCCAAACCTTTCGCTATTCCGGAAAAGGCATCTGAAAAGGTAATCAGTTGGAATAATAATAACAGCGCGGCCCCAAAAACTGCATATACAGCTTCCGTAACTTTAAAAGGCCTGATGATTACACCCGCTATGGCAAGGAAAGAAATAATCCAGATGAGTATGTTATCCATATTTTATCGCGCTAAGGTATTGCTTTTCAGTTATGTTTAACTTAGCTGTTCGCTATACATTTTTTGATTACCTGCCAGGGTTAGCAGGCATCCTTAATTGTTTTTGCAAAGATGGTCCACAACAGGATGGAACCAATGGCAAATGCACCAAGAATCATAAAAGCACTGCTGTAACCCATTCCCTGTGCTATCCAGCCCCCGATTGCGGGGCTAAGTGATGCTCCCAGTCCCTGTACCGTCATCACCGCGCCCTGCCCTATATTTACCCTTCCCGTACCATTCAGGATATGGGCAACCAAGCCGGGAACAGCAACACTTTGCAGGCCAGCCCCAACGCCATCTAAAATTTGTACAGGATAGATCCCTATGTGACTGTGCATATACGCAGCAAATAAACCACGTATAGGCAGCGACAAGAAAGAGATAAACAATACTAACCAGTAGCCACTTTTATCAGCCATTTTCATGGCTAACAGTGAGGTGCCGATCATAACCAATTGTGCAATGATAATGGTCATGGCTACAAACATGGAAGCATGACCATTTCCACTGGCTGCTGCAGCAAGGCCGTAAAGCGGTAACATGGCGCCATTGCCCAAATGAAAAAAAGCCAGTGCGCCCGCCAGTACCAATAATGACTTACATTGAAACAATACTTTGAATCCACTTGCTTTTTCATCTTTCTCTCCCTCTTTCATCCCTCTTGCCACGTCATCATCAATGGAATTAGCCGGAATCAATAATACTGAAATGATAGACAGTATCCCAAAAAAAGCTGCCAGAATAAATATAGCCGTGATGCCAAATTTGTAGCCCAGGTAACCTGAAAGTGCAGAACCTACCACATTGCCTGCATGGTTGAAGGCCTGGTTATAGCCATTTTGCTTGTTAAATCCTTTTTGTTTTACTAGACCGAGCGTAATGCCGATGATGGCCGGGCCAATAGCCGAGCCGGCAATAGCTGTTGCCACCTGCGAAATGCTCACCAGCCAGAATTCCTGGGTGAATAAGATTATTCCTGAAGCCAGTATGGTGAAAACCGCCGATATAACCACATAAAACCTTTTTCTTTTAGTGGCATCGATTAATGCACCTGCCGGAATAGTCATGATCATTCCTGCTACTCCACCAATGGTCATCACTGAACCGATCAGCCCGCTTTTCCAGCCATGTGCCAAAAGGAATATGCCTAAAAATGGTCCGACACCGGCCTGGAGGTCGGCCATGAAAAAATTAAGAGATTGTAAGGGCCAGATAATCCGCTTATCTGTTACGCCTAAAGCTGCTTGTTTGCTCATACAGGTCTCCTAACACCAAGTGCGATATTTTGTTTAAACACTTAATAGGAATATTTTATGTTATTTATTTGTAAATCAGGAGATTGCATGATTTTTATGCTGGAATTAATTTTTCTTCATACTAGTAAGTAATAATTATAAATCCATACCAGGGTATAGTGTAGTTGGCAAATCAACTACTGCTTCAAAGAAAAAATTGCTGCTTTCTATACTGAATTTTCCATTGTGCAAATTAGTAATCTCTTTAACCAGCCATAAGCCAATCCCCGCACCGTTGGCTTCTATGGTCTCCCTATGGAAGGCATTCTGGAGATTTTCAGTCGGGAAACTTTCCTCGTTAATTGCATTCTTAAAACTAATGGTGATATAATCCTTTATGTTAGATTGCTTTACAGCGCAACTGATCGGCGTTCCCGGGACAGCATATTTAATCGCGTTCTCAATGAGGTTCATCAATAAGATATTCAGCTTGTCATCATCGGCATTGACTAGAAAAGTTTCAGCATCCTGATCAAAATCAATATCTGTGCTTAATTCTTTTTGTTGCATAAATGTTTGGAACCGGTTAAACAATCGGAGTATTACCAGCGAAAGATCTATCTGTTGTCGATGTAACGTAATGCCGCTACTTTTTAACTGGCTTACCAGCAGGAACTCCTGCACCACCTGTTGCAGCCTGTTGATCTCCGTAAGCTGACTCTCCATTAGGTTTGACAATGCGGGTGTCAACCCCGGTTTTGATAGGTGAACTTCTATTTCAGCACGCATAATGGCCAGCGGTGTTTTTAATTCGTGCGAGGCAGAGGCAAAAAAGTTTTGTTGCTGCCGTAACGATTCATCGATCCGAACCAACATGGTATTGATGGTTTCAGTTAATTCCTGCAGTTCGTCATTCGTTTTTTTCACTGGAATAACATCGCGGAGTTTATGCGCATTGATGAGTTTGGCTGCGTTAATGATGCGCTGCACAGGCTGTAGCAGGTAAAAAGATAAAATATAGGCAATGAGACCTGCAAGTAAAACACTCAACAGGCTGCAGGTAAAAAGTAAAAGGAGCAGGTATTGTAAGTTACTGTTAAGTTGATCAGCACTGCGTACCAGCATCAGTTCGGCCGGATTGTCTTCATTATTGCTGGCCACGTATGCAACCCTCATGCCTAAGGTATCGGTTACGCCTGTCTTTGCAGGTGTTCGGATGTTTTTAATGATGCCCGGAGACTGGAACACCACGATGGGTTTCCCTGCTGAATGATATAATACTCTGATGGAGGTATTCTGATCAGGCAAAGGAATAATTGCGGGCAATACTTCCGTTTTATCCAGAAGCGTTTTGGCCCTCGCTATTAAATAAGCATCATTATCTGATATCATCAGCATCCTGATTTTCCGGTAACAGTAAAGGTTAAAGGAGAAACTTAACAAAATAAAAATCAGGCTAAATGCAGCCGTAATTTTAAGTTTGATACCGAACTGACGCTTTCCTATTCTCATTTAACCTTGTTTTACATCGCCTTTTAAAATGTAACCCCGCCCCACAACCGTATGGATCAATTCTTCATCGTAACCTCTGTCCATTTTTTTTCGAAGCTGGTAAAGATGTACTTCTATTACATTGCTACCGGGGTCGAAGTTGATATCCCACACTTTTTCAAGGATCTGTGATTTGGTAACCACTTTATTTTGGTTAGCAAGGAGGAACTCCAGTAGTGCAAATTCCCGGTTGCTCAGCATAACTGTTTTGCCGGCGCGGCTAACTTCCCTGGTCAAAAGGTCTACCTTAAGGTCTGCAACCTGTAATTTGAGTGAATCCTGTGCAAATGATCGCCGCTGTACAGAACGTATCCTGGCCAACAGTTCTTCAAGTTCAAATGGCTTTTTAAGATAGTCAATAGCGCCATGGTCAAGTCCGTTTATCACATGTTCTGTATCATTCAGGGCACTGATAATAATAACCTGGGTTTGGTTATTAAAGCTACGCAGGTTTTTTAAAACCTCCAGCCCGTTGAGCGAAGGTAGCATCATATCCAATAAAATAAGATCGTAATGGCCAATCATTGCTGTTTCCAAACCTTTATTGCCATCAGCAACCACATCGCAGATATGGCCCGCCTGTGTAAGGCCGTCAGCAATAAATCCGGCTAACTTTAACTCATCTTCTATTAATAATATTTTCATCTTACCAGAAATGTTTTGTTATCTATAGTAATGCGGAGTACAATGTATACTTTGTCATGATTGATGTTGATAAAGCCCTGATCATTCTGCCGCCTCACCGCTTCAAGATTAAAGGTGTTACTTTCTTTAATGAGGTATGCAATATCATCTACCAGCCCGGGTTTAAAGTGAAATAACAGGTTGTTCTTTCTCAATGCCACAATACCACCGTATTGATCTGTTATTATAGCAGGCTTTTCCAGGTTAAATTTTGCTATTTGCTGATTGGGAACATCCGGAGGTGGAGGCAAGTCATCGAGAACCTGGCCGATGCCCGTCCGATTGTTCCGGATGGCTAATAATTGGTAGCCGACTACCTCATCGCTGGGATTTAGCGCATAAGTTGCCTCAATTTCCTCGCCAATAGTACCGATTTTGATTACCTGCGCTGCTGTATGTGGCCGAAAATCAATAGTGATTAAACCGGCTTTTTCCGTTTTCAGTTCCAGGGCATTGATATCCAAATGAGGATTGTTTTTATACCTGATAACGGTTCCTGTAATTACCTTTTGTTTAGTTGCGTGTTCCGTTTTTGGTTCATGATGATGTGATGGCGGTTGAGGTATTACAGGTACCGGAGGTTTAACTAACAGCCAAATAATGACCAAGAGTAACAGAATGATGACAACCAGCAGTGGGCGATAATTTTTTATTTTTATCGGCTCATCTGATAAGTCATTATCTTGCTTCATTTTCATATGCGCTGTAAAATATCGTTATTTCATCAGTTAACAGTAAAGCAGCCAATTAGTTCATACGCATTAACAATTATTTTGAGATAAGCGGCTGTATCATAAATATAAAATTGTCATCCTGAGGGATAGTTTATTTTATAAAAATCAATATGAGTGACAGGTAATTTTGCTAGGTAATATCCCATCGAGGAATCGTCATTCCCAGCTTGATTGGGAATCTTAAAGCGGCTTGTATTAAGATTAGCTTCGCTGAGCACTCCGTGGTTCCCGCATGCGCGAGAATGACGGACCGGACTAATGGATTATGTCAATGGTAACCTGTCGAAGGACCGTTGAATGCCCCGTAGAGCTTTTCGATACCTTCGTTAAGCTCAGTACAGGTTAAGCTCAACGTGACAGGTTCTAATGGAATTATAACTTATGATACAGCCACATCTGAAAACTATCTCAACAAATATGTTTGTCCATTGATCTCGATGGTCTCTGGATGAATAATGGTTGGGGCACCTGATTCCAATAACACACCAGATGGTGGCGTGTCTTTAATACCGGTTACCTTTACTTTATCTCCAGCTTTTAATAAAGATTGTAACTGCTCCATTGCATGTGGAGGTAAATCTATTTCTACCTTGTTATCGAGGCTAAGCCCACGGATTGCACCGCTCTGATCGCGTTTGAAATCATTGATTTTTCCCGTAAACGTTTTAGACGGTTCATTAACAGGTGCAATAGGTACACTTGGAGGTGTATCTGCTATTTGTGTTCCATCAACAGCTAAACTTGCCATCTGGAATACATTTACACCGTCCGGCCCATTATCAGTAAAGCCCTTTACCATTACCGATTTGCCCTTAGCTGCGGCACTCATGAGTTGTTTGCCCAATTGTTCCGGAAATCTCACTGTAATCACCTGGCTGCCATTTTGCAAGGTGAAACGATTATAGATATACCTGTCATTCGTTTGGTAAGCAATTACCTTTCCGCTCAATGATGTTAACACTTTTAAACCTGGTCCTCTTTCCATACCATGTTTGTGTAAACCAGGAGTTGGCGGCATTTCACCGGGTGCGCTGTCCGGTGGTGCCGGAAGGTTATTTGTAGGGCGTACTTGCGCAAAGGTTACGATACTCATCAGCGCCAGACAAGCTGTTACGGCTGTTTTTTTAAGTTGACTTTTCATATGCATTCTTTTTAATATTTTATCATTTTATAATCCAAAGCTACACTGGCGACCTGAAGCGGGTATGAAAAGGGAATTAAATTTAGTTCATCTGAATGGTTTGTTCTGCCGTGCTCAGCTCAGCGACAGATGGATTCAATTTTTTTTATAATTTTACTGACTATGCGCAACCAACATAACCATACCGATGAAGAGCTGATCGTCATGTTGAGGGAGAATGAAGTGGTTGCTTTCAAGAAAATTTATACAAAATACTGGTACGACTTGTACCTCATGACCAATAAAAGATTAAGGTCGAAAGAAGCTGCAGAAGAGATCATCCAGAATTTCTTCACTACATTCTGGATCAACCGGGGAAAAATAAACATTAAAGGGTCTTTAAAAGCTTATCTCCATTCTGCCATCCGTTATTCTATTATTGATTATCTGGCTAAAGAGGCTACGAGGCACAATTATCTTGAATTACTTTCTTTTAGTTATGAAGAGGCTACAAATACCACTGAAGAAGCCATATTTATAAAAGAGCTGGAAAACGGAATTGATGGGGTGATTTCGAAGTTGCCTGCCAAATGCAGAAAGGTATTTGAGCTTAGCAGGAAAGAACATAAATCCAATAAAGAAATTGCCCAATTACTCGGACTTTCTGAAAAGACGGTAGAAAACCATATTACCAATGCCTTAAAGTACTTCAGGGTTCATTACAAGGTAGTTTTGATTGCCTCTGGTTTTGCCTGGTTAATTCGGTAAAATTAACAGCGTTCAATAAAAATCTTTAGCGGGAGAGATCTTTTCCGTATGAAGGACCCTGAAACGGGTTCAGGGTGACGGCTGCTTATTAAAAAGGTGGTACAAGCTACTGAAAGACAATATTAATAATCAAACTCAGGTTAGGAAATGAGCGGTTAATGTTCATGGCGGGCTGTAGTCCCGCTATCGCTTATAGTCCTCTCCCGACGGAATGTCGGGATCCGGGCTATTCCGCTTTATCGGGTTTAGGAACAAAGGTTTGTGCGCCATACCTTAAAATGAAACGATGCACCTACTGCTTAGCCCCGGTTGCAGCGATACCCTGCATCAACGAGGTACGAGGCAGCGAAGCGTATAAGCGAAAAACGGGAAGAAACTTTGTGTGTAGTACAGGCGGTGCGCTCCAATAAAAATATGTTGGGGAACGGAGCAATTTTTCAAGTTAGCGATTGTTGCCATATTTTTTTTATTTTTTTGGGGGCAAGGCCCGGGTTATCCGACTATACTATTAACGAACCAAATATAACTACATACCAGCATGGGCAGATCAATAGCCGTTTCCTTACTTAAAAAATATCTTTCAGGTGATTGCAATGTTGCTGAGGTAAAAGAAGTGGACGAATGGTTTGACAGTATGGATGCTGTACCTGAAGAGCTCGTAGGCCTTTCTGATAACCAGCGCAAGCTCGTGGAAGATAAGATTTTTGAGCGCATTCTGCTCAATATCGAAGCTAAAGAACAGCAAAAAGTCATATCAGTTCCCAATAAATCAATACGTATAAACTTCATATTATGGGCAGCAGCATCACTCATTCTGGTACTTGGTACGGTGCTGATCTGGAGATACCATGCACCGCTAAACCTGCAAAACAAAAATGCAAAATTACAAGCCGTTCATATAAAGCCAGGTGGCAATAGGGCGGTTTTGACCTTAGGCGATGGCTCATCGGTAGTATTAACCGAAGCCAAAATAGGGGCATTGGCCAACCAGCAAAATGTTAGTGTGGTAAAAACAGCTGAAGGCGAACTCCGCTATAAAATACATGCCGGATCTGCATCTTCTGATATAAGTTACAATAAAATTGCCACACCAGTTGGTGGAAAATATAGTGTTGTTTTGCCTGATGGAACTAAAGCCTGGCTAAACGCAAAATCCAGCTTACGGTTTCCAACAGCTTTTAAAGGTGCTGAACGAGTGGTACAGATGACGGGTGAAGTATATTTCGAAGTGGCCAGAAATCCAAATCAACCTTTTAAGGTACAATCTGGCGGAACAGAAATTAAGGTACTGGGAACGCATTTTGACGTAATGGCTTATGACGATGAGGCCGGGCAGAAAACCACACTGCTTGAAGGAAGCATCCACTTATCATCCGGTAAATTTTCTCAGTTATTGAAACCCGGGCAACAAGCCCTTGTAGATCCATCTGGGATAAAGGTGAATCACAATTGTGACCTGGAAGCGGTAATGGCCTGGAGAAACGACCTCTTTATCTTCAAGGATATGGAGATCAAAGAAATTGCCAGGCAGTTGTCGAGGTGGTATGATATTCAGGTGGTATTTAGAGGAACACCTTCAAAAATAGCTTACACCGGAACCATATCCAAAGACGTAGAACTTTCAGAGTTGTTAAGTATGCTTCAATTCACTGGATTAAAATATGAATTGAACAGAAACCAGCTTATTATAATCGATTAAAGAAGATTAAACAATAAAATAAATTTTAACCAAATAAATTATTTAACATGAGAAACTACTACAACACTGCATAAGTAAAGGTGTAACCATGCTTTTTAATAAAAAAACCGGATCGTGTTCGCAGCACATCCGGTTACTGTAAAGGTTACTTACAATCCCGATTTAGACAACATTATAATTTAACCAAAACTCCATAAAGATATGAATTTATTTTTTAGGATCAGGCTGTTATTGCGCCGTGATTCTTACCAAATCTTATTAAAAATGAGACTCATAGTGCTTTTTCTTACGCTTACCCTGATGCAGGTTAGCGCTAGCAGCTTCAGTCAGAATCTAACGCTTAAAGAGAATAATTCTGACATCATTTCCATCTTAAAACAAATAGAAAAACAAAGTGGTTACCATTTACTTTTCAGACGGGCCGACGTTGACGATAAATATAAAGTAAACCTGAATGTAACCAACATGCCCATTGAGCAGGTAATGGGCGTAGTGTTGAAAAATACTAATCTCGATTTCAAAATCATTAAGAAGACCATTATCCTGAAAAAGAATGCCTATTCGCCATTTGCAACAATTTCGGTGCGGGACCTCGAGATTTCGGGTACGGTGAGCGATGAAAAAGGCGTAACACTCCCTGGGGTGGTGGTTAATGTAAAGGGCGCGAAGCAATCAACCGTGACCGATATTAATGGTAAATTTAAGATTTCACTTCCTGCGGGATCAACTACTCTCGTATTTACTTTTGTAGGCATGGAGCCTCAGGAAATTAATCCTGGCAATAAGAGCATCCTCAACGTGGTACTGAAGGCACAGACAACCTCACTTTCTGATGTGGTGGTGATTGGCTACGGTACACAAAAGCGTACAGATCTTAATGGATCTATCTCGTCGGTAAAAGCGGCCGATATTGCCAATGTACCCCAGGCCAGTATTGACCAGATGCTGCAGGGCAGGGCTTCCGGATTAACGATTTCGCAAAACTCTGGCGCGCCAGGCAGCAATACATCGGTACGAGTAAGGGGCGTAACTTCTTTAAGCGGTAGCAACGAGCCTTTATATGTAATCGATGGTGTACCCATTTCAGGCGATGCAGGCAACCAGAGTACCAGTGGAAGATCTCCTTTACAGGCTTCATCTTCCAATGCCAATTCGCAAACAACAGTAAGTCCTCTATCGTTAATCAATCCAAATGATATTGAGTCGATCGATGTACTGAAAGATGCATCTGCAACGGCAATATACGGTAACCGTGCTTCAAATGGTGTAATTATCATCACCACCAAAAGGGGGAGGAGCGGTAATTCTGCTATCAATTATGATGGTTATTATGGTTTCCAACGTGTTGCAAAATACATGGATGTGATGAATCTTCGCCAATACGCAGTACTTCAAAACTCGCTGGGTGATATTTATGGTACCGGCAGAAGGGTTGAATTTGCAGATCCTTCAGTATTGGGAGAGGGGACCAACTGGCAAAAGGAAATATTTAGAACTGCACCACAAGAAAGTCACCAGGTTGCTGTTTCTGGTGGCAAAGAGGGATTAACTTATTATATTTCTGGCGGATATCTTGGACAGGACGGTACGGTTATCGGTTCCGATTTTCGCCGCTATAGCCTTCGGGTAAATGCCGATGCCCAGGTGAAAGAATGGTTTAAGCTGGGCATTACCTTAACCGGAAGCCGCTCTGCAGAAAATGTGGTTACCAGTGATAATAACGGGATTATTTACAATGCTTTATTGCAGGCGCCTGATTTGGCTGTAACAAACCTTGATGGTTCATATACCGGGCCACCGGTGTCTGATCCATTGGCTGCCGCAGCGGCATTAAACCCCGTTGCCCAGGCCCAGCAAATTAAGAATAAGCTGAACAGGACCAACATTAACACCAACATTTATAACGAAATTAAGTTTATCAAATCATTGTCGCTGAGATCAGAACTCGGGGGTGATTTTAATTTCTCGGATAATAATGTATTTACACCGAGTTATTCGTGGGGCCGTTTTACCAATCCTACAGCTTCATTAAAAGAGAGATTCCAGCAAAGTACATTTTTGATCTGGAAAGAATATCTTAACTATAACCAGACTTTTGGAGACAAACATAACTTAAGTGCCATTCTGGGTTACGAGGTTCAGCAGTCAAACTGGAGGGGAATCGAAGGTACACGTCAGGGATTTTATAGTAATGACGTACAATCTTTGAATTTAGGTCAGGCCATCACGGCTACCAATGATGAATATATTGGTACACAACGCCAGGAATCAATCTATGCACGTGCCATTTATACCTACAATTCAAAATATAGCCTTACTTCTACAATCAGGCGAGATAAGACCTCTAAGTTTGCCGAAGGCTCACAATCAGGTTATTTTCCCTCATTTGCGGCATCATGGAAATTGTCTGAAGAGCCATTTATGAAAGGGATCAATAAGGTGGTGAACGGACTTAAGCTCCGCCTGGGTTATGGAGAGGTGGGCAACCAGGACGTTCCCAATTATCTTTACAGCTCGTTATTAAGGTCTTCACAAACAGGTTTGGGAACTGGTTTTCTTGCCGGCCGGATCGATAATAAATCACTAAAATGGCAAACCTCTATACAATACAACGGTGGTGTTGATATGAGCTTTTTAAACGGTAGGATTAGCACGAGTATAGATGTTTACAAAAAAACATCAAAGGACTTCTTATTCCAGCTTACGCTTCCGGCATATTTAGTGGGTGGGCCTGATTATCTGGGTGGTATTAACCCTCCATACGTAAATCTTGGAAAGATTGACAACGTAGGTTTTGATTTGAATATTAACTCGCGCAATTTTGAAAAGGGCGATTTCAAATGGAATACCAGTATAGTGCTATCACATTATAATAATGAAGTTAAAGAGCTTGGTAACGGCCTTACCGAACTTTTCGGGACAGTAACCAATGCTTACCTGCAAACGCCGGTTACCCGTACCGTGGTAGGCCGGTCGGTAGGTGAATTTTATGGCTATAAAGTAAAGGGAATATTTAAAACACAGGCGCAACTTCAATCTGCTCCGGTTCAGTTTGGTAGAGGCATTGCCAATAATAGCAACAGCACCTGGCTGGGCGATGTGCAATACGAAGATGTAAATGGCGACGGCGTTATCAATGAAAAAGACCGTACCGAGATCGGAAATCCAAATCCTAAATTCACCTATGGCATTACCAACACCTTTAGTTATAAAGCTTTTGATTTTACCTTGTTCCTGAACGGTTCTTACGGTTCCAAAATTATGAACCTGTTAAACAACACCATGGGGAACCTGGCGGCTGTATATCAGAATCAATATGCAGCATATAGTAATTTTTGGTCACCACAAAATCCCGATTCCAATATTCCGGCGCCTAAAATTGGTATTGATAATCCCAATCTTTTTGTCTCAGACCGGTATGTAGAAAGCGGATCTTTCTTACGCATCCAGAATGTTAGTTTGGGTTACAGGGTACCAGCTTCATGGATCAGGAAATTTAAATTCTCCAATTTAAAGGTGTACTCCAGCGTACAAAACCTTTACACCTTTACAAAATATAAGGGCTATGATCCGGAAATCGGCGCAATGAACCAAAGTGCCATTTTAAACAATATCGACCTTGGAAGATATCCAATTGCCAGGACCATCACATTTGGGATAAATGCACAATTTTAGTGACCTACAATTATTGAACAAAATGAAATCATATATCATATATAGCTTTATTTTTATCGCCATTGTTAGCGCAGGCTGTAAAAAAGACTTTTTTAATATTCCTCCACAGGATTCACTCAGCGCTGATAATTTTTACCAAAACACCGAACAGGTGCAGGCCAGTACCATTGCGCTGTACAACTCGCCATGGTTCGACTGGAATGCCAAAGCTTCCTGGTGTATTTCAGAATTGCTAAGCGGTAATGCACACACCTATTCTCCGGATGTGATCAACTTCGGTAATTTTTCGGTAACAGGCGATAATACCCAGTTGGCATCAGCCTGGAATTCGCTATACAGCGTAGTTGCCCAATCTAATGCGTTGATTAATAATCTGAAAGCAAAAGTGCCGGCCAGCGTACCAGCATCTGTGGTTAATAATGCCATTGGCGAAGCTAGATTTATGCGTGCTATGGCTTATTTTTATCTGGTAAGAACATGGGGAAATGTGCCGATTATTGAAAATAGCCTTGATTATGTGAACAATTACCAGATCAATACCAATCCGGTAACTGATGTTTACAAGTTCATGATCAACGACCTCAAATTTGCGGAAGATAATTGTGATAAAATGATCCGAACGGGTTCTGTTTCGCAGGGTAAAGTATCCAGCGGATCAGCATCTGCATTATTGGCTAAAGTTTATTTATACATGCGCGACTATCCGAATGCCCGTTTAAAAGCAGAGCAGGTAATCAATAGCGGCGAGTTTAAACTGTATGGAATAGATATTTCGGGCAAAACCTATGCTGATTTATTCAAAACTGCCAATAATAATAACGAAGAGAGTATCGCCGCGATACAATGGTTGGGCGGATCCTCTTATGGTCATGGTAATGCGCTACAATCCTTCCTTGCCTTTAACTCTGAAATTACGGGTATCGGAGACGGTTATGGAAGTGTTACGCCTTCTATCGATTTGCTTACTGCTTTCGAGCCCGGCGATTTAAGAAGAAAGCCAACGGTGATGATGCAGGGAGATGTTTACCCTGAAATTAACCAGGCCAAAGGTGGTTACACTTTACCTGCCGGAGCGGTTGCTCAGGGCATGCCGGCATTTATTAAAAAATATGTGGTGGGTACGCCTGCAGATAATGGTGGTAAAGGCGCAGCATTTTCTACAGGTAATAATACTTATTTAATGCGTTATGCAGATGTATTGTTGATTGAGGCAGAGGCAGTACTTGCCGGGGCTGAACGTACATCTGACGATGCGGCACTTGTACCTTTCAACAAAATCAGAAAAAGGGCCGGCCTCATTCCTAAAACATCAATCACTATACAGGATATTTATCAGGAGCGTCGTATGGAATTCGTTTTTGAGGCTGATTACTGGTTTGATCTGGGCCGGTTAGATGGTTTTAATGTAACCTCACACCCTAAAGCAATAGCCATTATTTCCAATCAGGAAAGGGGAATTTACAGTAACACCACGCCTGTTGTCATTTGGGGACAAAAGTATACGCCAACTGATGCCAATTTCCGTTTGCCTTATCCTACAACAGAAACCATTCTAAATCCAAAATTACTATTGGCTCCTGTGCCTTACAATTTTAAATAAGCTTATATGAAAACGTTACATAAAAATATTATAGCCCTTTATCTTGTTGGCATCTTTTACATGCTTATTTTTGCCACCTCCTGCAAAAAGGAGAAAGAAGGACAGGGTGCACCAAGCATTACCCGCATACGTACCCTGGTTAGGCCGGGCGATACTCAACTTACACCATTGGATTCGACAGTTACTTCGGGCGATGTTGGTGTTACTTATGTTATAGAGGGGGTAAATCTGAAATCTACCAATAAAGTAGAATTCAACGGGGCATCAGCTTATCTTAATACAGCCCTTTTCAGCGATAACAGCATTATCGTGATGATCCCTGCAACCGCCACATGGATCAATCAAACAGGGAAATTAACACTGACTAACCCATACGGCAGTACTTCCTTTAACTTTAGTATTAAACAACCCGCTCCGGTAATTAGTGATTTGAGCCAGTTTGCAGGTAATGCTGGCGATGTAATTACCATTACCGGCTTACGTTTTGATCAGGTGTCAGGCGTTAAGTTTGGTACAACTGATGCCAGGGTCGTTTCATCAACGAGTACGGAATTGAAGGTAACCGTTCCAACAGGTGCGCTCGGTGCAGTAAGTGTGACTACCCCTGGCGGTACAGGTACTGGTCCGTATGTATCTTACGATGGTGTTGTGGTGCCGATATTGTTGCCATTCGGCTTTACTCATTTATTTTATGACGATCAGATCACAGCGGGTTACGACTTCAATTTCGGAGGTGCGAATGCAGATGTGAATAGCACTGAAATGGTAAAAAGAGGTAACCATTCTATTAAATTAACCTATACAGGAAGTTATGCCGGATATGCGGTTGGCAGTAACACACCTGTTGATTTAACTGATAAAACCTATGTTAAGTTTTCTATTTATGGTACAACAGGTACTGAAGGGAAAGTAGTAAAAGTTGCATTGGGTGATTTTGACAACCGTAATGTAAGCGTGGTGCTGCATGCGGGCAAGTGGACAAATTATGTGGTTCCAATAGATCGTTTCCAAAGCGCCAGCCAACCGGGCAAACCTACCAGTTTAAACTGGATCGGCTTTCAGGAGTTGAGCGGCAATGCGCCAGAAACCATCTACCTGGATGATATTGGGATTTACTAATTGAAAGAATATTTAATTTAATGAGGTTATATCATAAATAAGTTAGTCCGACTTTTTCAAAGTCCAGAAAACTTTAACGTAGATATAATACCTAGTAAATGTCGTCATTGCGAGGCACGAAGCAATCTTTTTTGCCAGAAACAGTTGTCATGAAGATTGCTTCGTCGGCTGAAAAAGCCTTCTCGCAATGACGGTTTTATTAAGGAAACCCATACCACAAATATGTTCCAACCTCTTCCAGATTTATAATTTTAAAATAATTTATCAATGAAATTAATACAATACATCATTGCCATCATCATCATGCTGGCGACCAGTGCCACTGTTTCTGCACAAAAAAACCTGGTGCTCAACGGTGGTTTTGAAAATGAATTGGAGGGCTGGGTTGATTATTCGGCAAAAGTGACTCCTTATATGTATAGCGCCGGCAAAATGAGTGCTGCCTTATTTTCTTCAGATTCTTCTAAATGGACCGGTATGCACCAGATTGTATCGCTGCCCAAAAATACCCAGTATATACTCATGAGTGCGAAGATTAAAGTAGATGGTGTAAGTACCGGAAAAAATGCCTGGAATGGTGCATTATTTCTTTTCGAAACACTTGATAAACAGGAAACTAAAATAGGAGAGGGGATCAATATTGCCTCAGTTACCGGAGATGAAGACTGGAAGTTATATGAAAAGGCATATATTGTTACACCAGGCATTACGAAAATAAAATTGTTATTTGCCTTAGGCTATGTTACGGGTACGATGTTCGTTGATGAAGTAAGTTTAAAAACAATTACGCAATCGGAGTTTGAAAAATATTTGTAGTATGATGAATGGTGTGATGTGTAAGTTGTTTTTAATCGGTTTGTTACTGTTTACAACTGCAGTTTTTGCGCAGCAAATGGCTACTCCTAAAATTGTGCTGAACCAGTCTGGTTATTATCCAAAGCTTGAAAAAAGTGTGGTTATACTTAACCCCGTTTCAGAAAGTAAGTTTGAGTTGTTATCCATGCCAGACCGGAAAGTGGTGTACACCGGTGTATTATCGGAACTAAAAACTACCCAATATTCGAACATTAAAACAAAACTAGCCGATTTTAGTGCTTTTGATCAATCAGGCGATTATATCATCCACGTGGATGGCGTTCCTGAATCTCCGGTTTTTAAAATTACAGATCATGTGAACCATGATTTAGCAGTGGCTGCATTAAAGGCATTCTATTATCAGCGTGCTTCAACTGCGCTGGATGTAACCTATGCAGGGAAATGGTATCGTGCTGCCGGGCATCCCGATACTTCAGTTTATATTCATCCATCAGCCGCTTCTAAAAATCGTAAGGTTGATAGTAAGATTAATGTTTCCGGAGGATGGTATGATGCCGGAGATTATAATAAATATGTGGTAAATAGTGGTATTTCTACCTCAACCTTACTTTCTGCTTATGAAGATTTTCCTGAATATTTCGTGGGGCAGGAGGTGCGTATTCCACATGCCAAAAACGAAGTTCCAGACGTCTTAACAGAGGCAGTTTACAATTTACGATGGATGCTTAAAATGCAGGATCCTAGCGACGGCGGGGTTTATCACAAATGTACTAATCTGAATTTCGACGGCATGGTGATGCCAGATCAGGCCTTGTTAAAACGTTATGTGGTGGCAAAGGGTACTGCCGCAACATTAAACTTAGTCGCTGTGGCCGCACAGGCTTATCGCATTTTTAAACATTTTCCTGAGCAATATCCCGGATTGGCAGATAGTTGCCTTTCGGCATCCAGAAATGCCTGGCGCTGGGCATTAAATAACCCTAACGTTGTTTACGATCAAGATCTGCTTAACAAAACATCAGACCTTAAAGTAACCACTGGTGCTTACGGTGATAAGAACTTTGAAGATGAATGGATCTGGGCCTCTGCAGAACTGCTGGCCTCAACCGGGGAGCAGGCCTATTATAATGCCTTTTTTGCGCGTTTGAATGCTCCGGTAAGCTTGCAAAGCTGGAGCAATGTAGGCATATTGGGGTATTATACATTAATTAGATGTGAGCGGCAGCTGCCTGAAAGTTATAAAAGTATAACCAGCATTTTGAAGAAAAAAATATTGACACTTGCTGATCGTTACTTAAATGCCTTCAAAACAGGTGCCTACCATACGGTGATTGGCGCTTCGCCTGACGATTTCGCATGGGGAAGTAATTCTTCAGCAATGAATCAAAGCATATTACTCATCAACGCTTATTTATTTTCCAAAAATGAGGCTTATCTCGATGCTGCGGTCAGTAACCTGGATTACGTTTTAGGTAAAAATGCAACCGGCTATTCTTTTGTAACCGGCATAGGTTACAAATCACCTATGCACCCACATCATCGGCTGTCGTTTGCAGATGGTATTGCTGAACCCATTCCGGGCTTACTCGTTGGTGGGCCTAACCGGGAAAAACAGGATGGATTAAAATACGATTCCGAACCAGAATTGTCATACCTCGATGATGTCAATTCTTATGCGAGTAATGAAATTGCCATCAACTGGAATGCACCATTGGTATATGTAGCAAATGCAATGGAGTGTATTGCAAAGGGGAAAAAATAAGGATCAATAGAAGTAACCCATGCCCGGAGTCACCGCCTGTGCTGACAGACCAGCCCGTACAGGCGGCGAGATATCTATATCTCATAAAATAAAATGAAGCAAGTTGAGTTGGCGGTAATATTTGAAATTTTATTTAGCTGGCATTGCTCAGCGGAATACTGAAAGAAAAAGTACTACCTTTTCCGAATTCACTCTCTACCCAAATTTTTCCCTGATGACGGGTTATGATTTCTGCGCACAGGTATAAACCTATCCCAAAGCCGGCGATCGTACTGTCATTTTCAACCCTGTAATACCGGTCGAAAAGTTTTTGTTGATGCTCAGCTTTAATGCCGATGCCTTGATCAATGACACTTATTATAATTTGATCATGATCAACGGAATATTGTATATTAACCTTGCTACCCAGATCAGAATATTTTATGGCATTACCGATCAGGTTTTGAAGCACCTGGTTTAATTTGTTGCGGTCTGCATAAACCATTACCTCATCGGCAAGGTGCAGCTTTACCTCATAACCCGTTGTTAACGTCAGGGTTTCTTCACAAACCTCTTTTAATAAATCTGTAATTTCAAATTGTTGTTTATCAATGGCTATTTTTCCTGATTCTAGACGTGAAACATTTAAAAATCCATCAATCATTCTGGTCATCCGCTTCACCTGGTTTAGCGATTTGTCAATTGTAGCGAGCATTCTGTCTTCAGTTTGCTGGCGCGAGAGGTATTGCAACAGTTGCAGGTAGCCATTTATCGAGGTGAGTGGTGTTTTGAGCTCGTGGCTCGCCATACCGATAAAATCATTCTTACGCTGTTCATCCTCCTTTTGCTCAGTAATATCCAGCACCGAACCTATAAATCGCATCGGTTTATCGTTGGCATCAAAATAAACCTGCCCTTTGGCCCTGATCCACCTCAGGCGTTTGTCTTCAAATCCAATAGTGCGATATTCTACGTCGTAAATACCGTTGCTGGCTTGTTTATCAAAAACATAAGCTAAAACGGCGTTAATCCTTTCTAAATCATCTTGATGAAGGTTCTGTAAAAAATCCCGCTCAAAATCAACCTCATTCGAATGGCTGATCCCGAATAATAGCCTGCAGCGGTCGTCCCATTGCATGTGGCCCGTAGCCATGTCCATATCGAAAGTGCCCAGTTGAGCAGCTTCTTTAGATAACCTGATCTGTTCATAGGCCTTTTGAAGTTTTTCCTTTGAAATTACATGCTCGGTAATGTCCGTGGCGGTTTGCATCAGCCCGATTACCTTTCCGTTTACTTTCAAGGGGGTATAGGTCAGGTCGTAATAGCCTAATGTCGGCTTGCCATTTTTGATCAGTGATATGCCAACACCGGGCACATGGTGGTTGAGCCCTGTGCGGTAAGCATAAAATAATTCGTCCACTACCTGTTGTCCAACCAATTCGGGGATAGCTTCGAACCAGGGTTTTCCTAAAACCGATGAGTCCTTACCAATCAGATTAAGCATGGGGCCGTTAATTACGTCAAAAACCATGTTTTCTCCTTTGGTAATCAACATCGGAACAGGAGAGGAACGAACCATATTTTTAAACCATTCGCGGCTTGCTTCCAATTTTGTCCAGGTTTCCGTTGAAGTTACGCCATCCGTTTCACTTGTTTGAACATCATCCTTGGCAAGCAGCACATGCTCGGTTTCTATTTGCAGGCTTTCACCTGTTGTTTGCATGTATTCTATATTTCGGCGGTTAATGCCCTTGTTCGTACCAGGCAGTATTTCATTTGCAGCTTTCAGGTTTGCCGATAGCTCGTGGTCATTTACAGGCTGATTCTGTTCTGTTGCTAGCGTTGGTTTCGCGATCAGCCAAACCACAATTTTTGGTTGATGATCAGCAGCCTGTTCTAGTTTGCTTGCAAAATAAAGAAAGCTTGAAAATGGCGATACGCTACTTACCAGGTCAGGAATCTGTACGGGTATTGTAAAGTTGTTTGTTAACTGTAAAAAGAAATTAGAAATGTTTGGAGGCAGGTTTTGGCGCAAAATGTCCTGAAGATTCATTTTCAGGATCTCTTCCAGACTTCCATTTACCAACGCTAAAAATTGAGCGTTTGCATATGCGAGTTGCAGTGAATCGGGATCAATAACGAAGATCGGGATTGGCGCCAGGGTTATGAAACTGGAAGTATTGGTTATGGTTAGCATTGATGTATCCCGTTAAATACAAATGTAATCATTTTGGCAATTTACCAGCGTAATAATATTTATTAAATCTTAATCTGTTGATTTTGCAATTGGTGACCAAAACAGCAGACATCATCGTGTTTACGCTATTGGTAATCCACAATTATACCCCTCAATTTAAATACAAGGTCCATTTTGTTCATCTATGCGTTTCAGTATAGCGGATAAAATCATGTTATAAGCTACATAAGCAACGAAGATAAAAAAGCCTAACTGTAGCGCAGAATTATTTACAGTAACCACTTTTAGCGCTTCGGTGTCGATATTGAGCCCGGATAGCTGGCTTTTTAAAATCCCGTTAAGGCCAATATAGGTCATGCCTATCCCAACTACCATCACATCTGCCATATCCCATTTGCCGAGGTCAAATGCCAGAAAACGGATGAATTTTGAATTGCCTAATAATTTGCTACATGATACTTGCAATCCACGTGCAATGAGGCGCAGTAAGGGCAGTATAACCACGAAAAGCATCAGTAATACACCTACTAATACCGCATCTGGTTTGGGCTGTTCTACCAGGGTGCCAATAATACCCAAAATACTCTGGCTTTGAAAAAAGAGTACCTGGTTGTTGAAAACCAGTTTTTCTCCTAACAAGGCAAACTCAAGTGTTTTAATTCTGGCATCTACCTCTATAATGGGTGATGATACGCCAACTGCAAGTAAAATGAACGCGAAAAGCAATGATATCACAAAAAGGGTAACTTCGCTATCCACCCGTTTGCGTAATAAAAGCCAAAGTATTAGGGCAATCACAATACAGGCAGTCATCCCGATTGCATACTGATAGCTTAAACCTTTAATGTGGCTAAGTTTGGCATTTACAACTTTGTCAAAAGCATTGGCATTATCTACTTTATACTTTTTAAAAATGCTATGTTCTACGGATGAGATGGTTTGATCACTTCGGTCATAAGTCTGCGCTTCCAGTTCGTCGAGTTTTCCGGTTGCTACAGATTTTAATTTTTTCAAGCTTCTGGGGCTGGTTATTTTGGTTACAATGGTACGTGAGAAAGATGGCACCAATGCATGGATTTCTTTAACATCTACAAATGTATTAAACGCCAGTTTTTTAAGTTTGGCACCAAGTCCTTTCTGCGGTTTCGTCACTTCAGCAACGGCTTTGTTTACCATGCCATGTAACTGTTTTTCAACTTCTTGTTGCATATCCACCTTTTGGCTTTTGGTAAGGTTAAAGCCCTTTACCTTCCGATCAACTACTGCTGAGATTTTATCTCCCCAGCGGTCTACCGAAAATATGCCGAAAGTAATGTTGTTCGAAAGGCTGTAATCTTCCTTAATGTGTTTTTGCTCATAAGCCAGTTCGCGGAAATGGTAGCCACAATACGCTGCAGCCATTAACAACAGCAAAAGTGCGGCAATCAGGATAAAAGATGCCGACCTGGATTGATCTGGCTTAACCTGTTTATTGGTACTCATATTATCTTTTTGCAATTCGCTCATTCATTTTTGGATTTAATGCACGTCGTGCGGGGTAATAGATTTAAGGATGGTCGAAAGGATCAATCCATAAAGTACAAAACAAATAAAAACAATGTAACCAGGTTGCAGCGCGGTGTTATTGGTTGTGAGGATGGTAAGCGAATCGTTATTAATATTCAGGGCCCGCAACTGGTTTTCAAGCAATCCGTTAAGCCCAATGTATGCCATTAAAATAGCGATCACAATTACATCGGCCATGCTCCATTTTCCTGATTGAAAAGCAAAATACTTGACAATACCATTTTCTGCCCACTTTTTGCCACCCAGCAGGTGAATCCCTGTTGACGTGAGCTTAACTACGGGGAACAAGATACTAAAAGCCAGGATCAATACGCCAACCAGTACAGAATCTATTGCCGATTGGCTGATGAGTACCCGCACGACATCCATTATACTTTTGCTCTGGAAAAAAAGTACCTGATCATTAAAAACAACATGTTCTCCCAGCAAAACAAAATCTAAAGACCTGATTCTGGCATCAACTTCAATCATAGAGGCGGTTAGGCCGACTGCTAAAAGCATAAAGGCAAAAAGTAACGACATAATGAAAAGCGTGGTATGCAAATCCCTACGTTTGCGCAGTAGCCACCAGAATGATAGTACGATGATTACGCAGCCTAACATCCCAAAACAGTAGTAGTAGGTTTGCTGCCGGATGCTGTTTAATGAACCAGTTAGCTTCTGGTTTAACTGTTGATTATCAGATACGCCATAACGGTTGTAAATTTTTTTCATTATGGCGTTATTGGCAATAAATGCAGTATCCTGACTTTCTTCTTTAGCTATCTCATTAAACTCGCCCAGGGCCATGCGGCCCAGTTGCTTTTTATTTTTAGGATTATCAATTTCAGCAATTATTTTTTTGGCAAATTTTGGCACTTCTGCGCGGATACTATCCGAATTAACAAAATTTTTGATGGCAAACTTTTGGATCTTCCCGCTAATGGTTTTTTTGGGTTTGTTTACCAGGGCTTCTGCCTTATCAATAAGTGCAAGGAGTACCTGTTCAACTTCGCCCTGTAGTACCTTTTTTTGTTTGCGGGTTATTTTGAGGCCAGAAACCTGGTGGTGAACAATATCTGCTACTTTATCTTTCCATTGTTGCACAGAAAACAGTCCATAAGTGATGTTGTTTACCCTTGCGTAATCGTGTTTAATCTGTTCCTGTTTTTCAGATAGTTCGTGTAGCCTGAAACCAAAAAAGCCTTCGGCTACAAGCAGTATGCCTAATGCAATGATCAGCAAAATCTGGTGGATAGGTTTTCCTGATGCAGGTTTGTTGATTATTTTTTCCAATCTATGCGTGATAATGGTGATTACATCTCCTCGAAAGGGTGAGCTATTTGCAGATAAACATTAATTTTTGCAAAATGTTTTATACCGCTTTTACAGCAGAAAGAGATCGGATAAACAGGCTAAGTGTGTGTATTTGAATTTTTCAGGATAGCATAGGCAACTTATTCGATTATCAAGGTTTTGTTGATGCTATTTGTATTATCTTTATCGCCATAAATAAATAAAATAATGGATAATCAAAGCTTCTCTAACGAACAGTTTTTATCTGGCGGTGGAGAAATGGGCGCATTAATCCGCTCAATGGACTGGTCTGATAATCCATTAGGCCCGGTTGAAACGTGGCCGCAAAGTCTTCGGACATCTGTGAGTTTGTGTCTTTCTTCCACCTTTCCGATCCTTATTGCCTGGGGGCCAGAAACGATACAGATTTATAATGATGCCTACCGCCCCATCTGTGGGACCATGCATCCCCAATCAATGGGCATGAACTTTCGCATTTGCTGGGAATCTGCTCTGGAGGTGGTTGGCGATAAATTTACGCGCGGACAGCAGGGAGAAGGAACTTACATTACCGATCAACAGATGTTTTTGTTTCGGTACGGCTACCTGGAAGAAGCATTTATGACTTTTTCATTTGCACCTATACGGGATGAATCTGGCGAGGTGGGCGGAATATTTCACCCCATTACCGAAACTACCGATAAAATGCTCAATGGCCGCAGAACGCAGGTGCTCCGCGATCTGGCATCAGTTTTAGCCAGGGCAAAGTCCATTGAAGATATAGGCAGCCTGATTGTGGAAAAGCAACCGGATTTTGTTGCTGATTTGCCTTTTATCTTGTTTTACAGTATAGCAGATGACGGCGCATCTGCCACTTTGATCAATAGTGCTGGCACAGCGCTTGCCCCGGCATTGGCTATTCCTGAAATATTATTTGATGGGAACGAACCAGCCTGGCCGTTAGCAAGAGCCGTTGATGCACCTTTGGTTTTAGACGATTTGATTTCGAGGTTTGGTAATTTTGCCTGCCAGCCATATCCTGAAACACCGACTACAGCAGTAATTTTGCCGGTATTTATTTCGGGTAAGGAAAAACCCTTTGGTTACATTGTTGCTGGCGTGAGTGCCAGAAGAGCCATTGATGAAGAATACCTGGGCTTTTACTCGCTTTTGGCCAATACTTTTAGTAGTGCGGTTTCTAATGTATATGCCTACGAGCAGGAACAGAAACGGGCTGAAGCGCTGGCTGCAATAGATAGATCGAAAACAGCTTTTTTTAGTAACGTCAGTCATGAGTTTCGTACGCCTCTTACGTTAATGCTTGGGCAGCTGGAAGATCTCCAGGCCAAAACCATTATGGCCGATCCTGAAATTGGTGAGATTGTACTTTCTACGCATCGCAATTCCATGCGCCTGCTCAAACTGGTTAATAACCTCCTTGATTTTAGCAGGGTGGAAGCCGGGAGGGTAAAAGCTGCTTTTCAGCCGGTTGATATTGTAGGGGTAACTACTGACCTCGCCAGTAGTTTCCGGTCTATTATTGAGAAAGCAGGTATGGAGCTTGTTGTTAAGGCTGATTTACAGTCTTTTGAAGTTTTCCTCGATATCCAGATGTGGGAAAAGATTGTACTCAACTTGCTTTCCAACGCTTTTAAATATACACTTGCAGGAAAAATTACCGTCGAATTGATTAAAGAGGGTGATCATGTGATCTTAAAGGTTTCAGATACCGGGGTAGGTATACCAGCGGCTGAACTTCCGCATATGTTTGAACGCTTTCATCGGGTGGAAAATGCGATTGGCAGAACCCATGAGGGAACTGGCATCGGACTTTCATTGGTTAGTGAGCTTGTTGGGTTACACGGCGGAGATATAGCCGTCGAAAGTGTTTTTGGAACGGGATCAACCTTTACTTTACGTATCCCTTTAGGAAGTTCTCATCTGCCTGCAGAACAAGTGCATCAAAAAGGTTTTCAGGGACTGATGATGGGTTTGAGAGAATCTTTTCTTCAAGAGGCTTCAGGCTTATTAGGTGAAGAGTATAGTGAAATAGTAAAGGAGAACAAACCTACTCAGGCTGACCACGTACACCAGCCCGAAGCCAAGGTGCTGATTGTTGATGATAATAACGATATGCGCGCCTATCTGAAACGTTTGCTTGAACCTGAATTTAACGTTTACACAGCAGTTAATGGTGAAGATGCCCTGCAAAAACTCAGCACTTTCACTCCCGAGCTTATCCTTATTGACATCATGATGCCTGTTATGGATGGAAAAGCTTTGCTTAAAAAAATCAGGGAAAGAGAAGAAAAACATTGGATCCCACTTATTTTTCTTTCGGCAAGGGCAGGCGAAGAAGCCAGAATTGATGGGTTGGAAGCAGGTGCAGATGATTATCTGGTTAAGCCTTTTTCTGCACAGGAGTTACTGAGTAAAGTACGTGCGCAGATTAAAATAAACAGGGTTAGGCTTTACAATGAACGGCGTATGCGCGATTTTGTGGCCGTTGCTTCCCACGAATTAAAAACACCGTTGACCGCACTCTTTGGTTATATTCAGCTCATAGGGAAAAAGTCTGCAACAATTAATGAACCTTTGATAGCCAATGCAGCAGAAAGGGCCGGTTACCAGATCACGAGAATGGCGAGGATGGTTGACGATTTCCTTGATGTGAGTAAACTGGATGAAGGGATGTTGCACCTGAATTGGGAACAATTTGATATTGATGAACTGGCTAAGGAAATTGCAGCCGAAGTACAATTTACATCTCCTTCGCATATCCTCCATTTCACCGGTGGTGATAATCTCCAGGTAAGAGGTGATCGGGAAAAAATTGGCCAGGTTATCACAAACCTGTTGATAAACGCCGTAAAATATGCACCGGAAGCACCGAAGATTGAAATTGCTGTAAATAAAAACGAAAAACAAGCAGTAATAGGTATACGGGATTATGGAATTGGGATAAAAAAAGAAGATCAAATACATGTGTTTAAGCGGTTTTACCGTACCGAATCGGCAAATAAAGGTTTTAGGGGATTTGGTGTAGGCTTATACCTTTGTGCAGAAATTGTTAACCGCCATGGTGGGATCATAAGCGTGGAGAGCGAACCTATGGTAGGTTCTACCTTTTGTTTTTCTTTGCCTTTGGCAGATTAAAGCAAAGCACATCAGACGTTCATTGGCTAAAAAAAAGCGACTACCGGATTGCCGGTAGCCGCATCAACGAACTGATTGCACAGTTATTTATTTTAGGTAGATGTGCGGTTATAACATTGGTCATTTCTTAATTGTTTTGAAAAAAGGCTATTTTAGCATAATATTATAAATTAACCTGGCTTGGGGAGTAATATTTATAGTTGTCTTTTTTTTACATAGATGATTTCTGACATGCATCAATACTTTATCAATGTAACCGATTTTAGTTGTAAAGAAATAAAACAAATTACTAATTAAGGGGTTATATGATGGATTTTATTAATTAAAAAGAAATTAGAAGTGTTAAACACTTCTCAAAATACAAGTCAGATACACACAATTTTATACAGATCAATTGGAAACATCTAACAATAGAAAATTTGAACTTTCAGGAAATGCAGGTGCATCTAATTTTCAACTGATGACCATGGCATTGGATGCCTCTATTTCTGGTATAATTATTACCGATAATACCCAGCAAGACAATCCAATCATTTATTGCAATAAGGCCTTTGAAAAAATTACCGGATATTCCAGAAAGGAGATTATCGGGCATAACTGCAGGTTTTTACAGGCACAGGACCGAAACCAAAAAGAGCGGGCTATTTTAGCCAAGTGTATTGCAGAAGGAGTAGAGTGCAGGGTAGAGATCAGAAATTATAAAAAAAATGGCGATCTGTTCTGGAACGAACTCTATATGTCGCCAGTTAAAAATGCCAATGGTGAGGTAACCCATTTTATAGGGGTGCAGAACGATGTAACCTCAAGGAAGAATGCGGAACACGATTTGCGGCAGCAAAAATTGGTGATGGAAAACCGGATCAAGGAGCGTACAAAAGAACTTCGGGAAAGCGAAGCCTTCCTGTCCAGTATTATAGAGACGGTGCGCGAGGGGCTTTTGGTACTTGATCCTAATTTCAATGTAATTAGTGCCAACAATCACTTTTTGAGGACATTTAAGGTTAGTAAGGAAGAAACGGTTGGCCGTCAGTTATATGATTTAGGGAACCACCAGTGGGATATTCCAAAGCTTCGTGATCTGCTTGTTAAAATTCTGCCAACAAATAATCCTGTTGTGGATTTCGAAGTTGAGCATGATTTTCCACATATTGGAAAGAAACTAATGCTCTTGAATGCATACCGTGTAGAATTTGAAGGACAATTTAAAGACCAAATCCTGCTGGCTATTGAAGATATTACAGAAAGGCGTGAGGTGGAAATTAGAAAAGACGACTTCTTATCCATTGCCAGTCACGAACTCCGTACCCCGCTTACTACAATAAAAGGTTATGTGCAGTTGTTAGAACGCGCCATGCCTCAAGGTGCGAGTGAGAAATTTCTCTCTACTTTTGGCAAAGTATCGGTATATGTAGAACGCTTAAATTCGCTGATTAGCGAATTGCTTGATGTTTCGCGTATCCAGAGTGGTAATATGGAACTGCATATGGCGCAGTTTGATTTCGATAACATGATTGCTGAAGCTGTTGAAGGTATGCGTACAACAGTTCCTGGTCATCAAATTATATTAAGTGGCCAAACTGGTGCAAAGGTGGTTGCAGATGAGTCGCACATTGCTCAAGTGGTGAGCAATTTATTATCAAACGCCATTAAATATGCACCCGATTCGGAAAAAATTGAAGTCAATATTGCCAACGTAAGCGATTATGTAAAGGTATCGGTTAAGGATTTTGGTTTGGGAATGAGTGCTGAAGACAGGAAAAAAGTTTTTGAAAGGTTTTACCGGGGTGTAGAAATCCAGAAAAAGTTTCCAGGGATGGGCATAGGACTTTATATTTGCGACCAGATTATTAAAAGACATAATGGAACCCTATGGGTAGAAAGTGAAATAGGCAAAGGTTCTATATTCAGTTTTACCTTACCTAAGGCAGGAAAGGAAACGAATGGATAAAAAGAAAATCATGATCTGTGATGATGATGAAGGGATTATTGATGTGTTGGAAATGATTTTGGATGAGGTGGGACATACGGTAATTTCGGTAAATGACAGTTTAAAAGTACAGGCGGCTATTGACAAGGAACAACCGGATTTACTGATCCTGGATTTATGGATGCCTAGACTTTCGGGACAGGAAGTACTGAAGCACCTAAGAAAGCACTCGACGCATCATCAACTAAAAGTAATTGTAATTTCTGCCAGCAGAGATGGTGAACAGGTAGCCAGTAATGCAGGTGCCAATCAATTTATAGCCAAACCTTTTGATTTAAACAATATTTTAGATTCCGTTAACGCCCTGCTTAATTAAAGGAGTTGATACATATTTTTGTTTACCGTCGTCACACTGATCCGATAGCTAGCTATCGGATTTATTTCAGGGGCTTCTTGCCGAAGATGCTGACCACGAAGTAGCTACAAGGCAATTGAAATGCTAACGCTACTTGTAAAATGAATTCAACATGATGAATTTGCATTAGGTTCACCTAAAAGTTAAACTCAGCATTTAAAGCATTTATTTACATCATTTTCTTAAGCTCAATTGCATTAAAGGCAGCATAACCTTCTTGGTCATTATCAAAATAGACGTATACGTCTTTCTTTTCCTGCAACCAGGCATTACACGTCTCAGCCCATTTTGTTAAGGCAGATTGGCTGTATGAACCCTGGTATTTTTCTCCGGGTCCGTGCAGCCTGATGTATACAAAATCAGCAGTGGCAACAATGGGCGATTGATGCCCGCCTAAATCGTAAATACAGAAGGCACAATTGTATTGTTTTAACAGCGCAAATACCGCTTCATGGTCCCAGGTCTGATTTCTGAATTCAAAAGTATAACGATATCCTGATGGGAGTATTTCTAAAAATCGTTCCAGCCGCTCGGTATTAATTTGCCATTTTGGTGGGAGTTGAAAAAGGATAGGACCCAATTTCTTCCCTAGCCCGAGGCTTGCATCTAAAAATTCTACGATTTCGTTTCGCGATACATTCAGTTTTTTTAAATGGGTAAAATACCGGTTAGCTTTAACGGCATAAGTAAAATGCGTGGGACTTTGTGCCTCCCAAGCTTCGAAATTCTGTAGCGTTGGCTGGCGGTAAAAAGAATTGTTCAGTTCTACAGTATCAAAATTTGCAGTAAAATATTGCAATTGATCTTTCTTTTTAAGATTTGCCGGATAAAAAGTACCCTCCCAATGGCGGTATTTCCATCCTGATGTACCGATAAAAGCCTTACCTGATTTCATTTAATCCTATCTTATGCTAAAATACTTATCACGGTTATCTTATAGCATATTGCTATTCTATTTCACCTTCCGCCAGCCCATCCAAAAACCATCCCGATCTATACTCAAACCGGGCAAATTCGTTTTTCGATTCGTTGGTTACCTTTCCGGTAAAATCATGTGCAATATCACCCTCACTTTCAAGAATCTGTTTGGCAAGCAAAGCGTATTCATTCAGGTCGAGTCCGTCTTTAATGATATACATCAGTTCTCCATTTTCGCTCCATAATGATTCTATTAATCCGTCATCAAACTTTGTCTTTAACGTATGCAGCTCTCCTTTAGGCTTTTTCATAGGTATTCCGTTCATATTGGTCTCTAATGTGTTAATAAAAGTAAATTGTGACCTGGGGTTCAGGTTCATTTATTTCTTATTCCTTGCTGATTCCAGCTCATCCAATGGGATGGACCCGAGATCTTTTTGAGGCGGCCCGGTAAGCACTTGTCCATCAACAGAGAAACGTCCTCCATGGCAGGGGCAGTCCCACGTCTTTTCAGTTGGATTCCAGTTTACAATACAACCCGCATGCGTACATACAGGGTTTAAGGCTGTTATTTTTCCGGCATTATCCTTATATAAGGCCAGTTTTTCTCCATCAAATTCTACAATTTTGCCCTCGCTTGTGCCCAGTTCGCTGGTAGATTTAATGATTTCTGCGCCAAATCGGTCTGCCACAAAATGGTAGGCTACATCTGCATTTTCTTTTACAAATTCGGCAAATCCGGCAATGGGTTTCAACCTCGACGGACTGAAAAGTTTTTCATAGGGATTTTCTTTTCCCAGAATAAGGTCACTGATCAGTACAGCCGAAAGACTGCCCAGGATCATACCATTTCCATTGAAACCGGTTGCAACATAAATTCCTTTATCGCCCCCAGGCAGTTGACCAACATAAGGTAGCCCATCAACAGGTACATAATACTGTGATGACCATTTGTAACTGATCTCGCCGATGTCAAAGTATTTTTTTGCATAATCCTGAAGATCTTCAAAAGCTTTTAACGGATCTCCGTGGCCGGTTTTATGGTCTGCGCCACCAATAATCAGGTATTGTTGTCCGTCAATTTCATGGCTCCTGAAGTAGTGATAAGGCTCTTGCATATCGTAAGCCAGGCAATCAGGATATTCTCCGCTGTTCAGCTTTACGGCAAGCACATAACTACGGTAAGGTGCATTGCGTAAAGAAAGGATATTTATACCCGGCGGAATATGTGTGGCATAAACAATATTTTTTGCCTGTAGTGTAAAATTATCAGTCTTTGCATAGTGGATGTCTTCACGTAGCTCTGTACTGTGGATAAAGGTCTGTTCGATAATTTTACCGCCCAGTTTTTCAAATTCCTTCGCCAGTGCGGTAATGTATTTTAATGGGTGAAACTGGGCCTGGTTTTCAAAACGCAAAACGTGATCATAAGGGATCGGAACACCATTTTCATCAGCTTCACTTACTGCCACACCAGCAGCCTGCGATGACTCAAGGATAGATTGGAGTTCTTTTGTTTCTTTTTCGTTCTGCGAAAAAAGATAAGCCATTTTAAACTCAAAATCAGCATCAATTTTTAATTCCTGTACGTTTGTGCTGATCATTTCAATCATCTTCTTTGTTCCTTCTGCTATTAAGCCAGACGTTTCTTTGCTAAAGTCGCTATCTATTTCAGGGTAGGTAGTATCCAGAAAAGTGTTTAAATGGGCAGTTGTGCCCCCGGTGGTGCCGAAGCCGAGGTTTTTTGCTTCAACCAGCGCACAATGCTTACCCTGTTTTTGCAATAGGTATGCGGTTGTTATACCTGTAATTCCACCACCTATAATCAGCGTATCGTATATTTCTTCCTGATCAGCATGATCTTTTGCAACAGTGTTTATTGAAGCCGCCTGCCACACACTGGCATTGGCTCCATCTCTCTTATTTATTTCTGTTTCGTTATTTTTCATTTTCAAAGCAGTTGATAAATTAAAAACCCGTTATCAAACGTAAAGGTTTTAGAATTTCGTTTTAACTGCCTGGAGCAGATCAGGATGTTTATTTCACTAAACTTGATGTTGATTTTTATTCTGTTTGATAAATAACGAAACTAAGCAGAGGAACACATGGTTTTTAAATAAAAAGACTATGGAAAAATCGAAGAATGATTTGGTTCCGCAACAATTTGTGGGAAGCCAGATGGATGCAGTTGAAGAACGTAAATTAAACACCCTCATTCAGGCTCAGGATTTTTTTGCAGCTGCTGAAAAACGATTACTGGCCGTGAATGAATGGGGCAAAATCTCCGGATTATCAGACTTTAAGGTTTTTACGCCCGACGGAAAGGAAGCCATGCGGTCAGCACAAAAGGGAGATTTTATCAGAATTGATATCCCGGGTCCCGGTCCACTATCGGGTGATGGTTTTGATTGGGTGATGGTTGAAGAAATTAAAAGTGAGCATGGAGGTGACCAGGAAATGATCAGTATGTGTGTGCGCCCTTGTCCTTCGCCTTTAAATCAGGATAAGGAGGTTGCTCATTTTTTAAAAGACCATGCCACTTCTACCTTTATCATCCGAAGAGATCGGATTACGGTATGGGCAGAGGAACATGGAAGGAATGAGCAGGCCAACGTTAGTGATGGCAATTTAATTGATAGGGCCCGGAACCTGGTTGTCGGTTTTAGTGCAAAGCTGGGCTTATCCTATCCACAATGGAAATTGCTTGTAAAAGGGCTGCTTGATGGCAAGCCTTAATGCTGCAGCATGGCAAGCCCTTCTTCATTGCCCTGCATGGCTGCAAGTTCTGCAGCCCGCTGTCCGCGTACATCGGTAATGGAAGTATCTGCGCCATTTTCAAGTAACAGTTTCAGCAGGTCATTCCTGCCAAACATGGCGGCAAACATTAATGCGGTTCCGCCGTTTCCATGCTGAAGATCTAGTTTTGCCCCTCTGGCGATGAGTAATTCGGCAATGGGAAGGTAGCCCTTAAAGCAAACCCCCATCAGTGCGGTATTGCCACCAAAATCTGCTGCGTTGATATCAGCTCCTGCTGTTAAAAGTATTTCCACACATGATAAACGGTTGTTGTAACAGGCAATGATTAATGGGGTGTAGCCTTTTTCATCCCTGAAATTCACATTTGCACCCCTGCTGATAAGCTCTTTTAAAACTTCCGTTTCTCCTTGTCTGGCTGCGGGCATCATCAATTGGTCTAAGTTTTCCATATAAACATAACTGTGGCTGTAAAGAAAAGGTTTTGGTTTGTTATTATGGATATAACAGGAATATTTCCTTGTTGGTGGTAATTTTAACCGATTATTTCAATCGGTTTTTTCGTTCTATAGCTGCTTTTTAGCATTTTTTCCACAGAAAAGACCATGAAATAAATTCGTTAACTATCGGATCAGGGTAGCAACAAAAAAAATAGCACAAAATAAACAAAAGGCTCCGAAGAGCCTTTTTTAAATTATTTATTCTGCTACTGCTTCCTCATTAACTGCGTTAACCGCTAGTTCTGTTAAAGCTACATCTGTTGCCTTTTCATTTTCGAGGGTTTGCGTAAGAAGTTCGGCTACATCATTGTGGCCCATATTCTCTGCAAATACCCTTAAGGTTCCATAAGTTGCAATTTCATAGTGTTCAACTTTTTGAGCGGCTAGAATAAGTCCGGCATCGCGAATCATGGTACCTTTATCAGTATCAGCAATAATGCCATCAGCTTCTTCTAATAATCCAGCCATAGCATCGCATTTTTTCGCAGTTGCTTTTTCGCCTAAAAGGCTAAAAACTTCTTCAAGTGTGCTGATGTGTTGTTCTGTTTCTTCGGTATGCTTTTCAAAAGCTGCTGCCAGTTCCGGGCTTGTAGCCGCTTTCTTCATTTTCGGAAGCGCTTTTGCAAGGTGTTTCTCTGCCCAGTAAATATCTTTTAACTCATCAATAAAAAACTCGTGGAATTCTGAATTCTCCATTTTTCCTGTTTTACCTGTAGGTTTTGCGGTTTTCTTTTCGGTTTTTTTTGTAGTTGCCATAATTATATTTTTTATAGGTTCTTTATGTATAGAACAGGTTGAAATTTATGATAGTTTTGACTTTTTTTATTGTTTGTAAGATTTGTTCGAAACTGTAGGCTGCAGTCCGTCAGTTTATTTCCCTGTTTCCATGTGTGGTGCATCAACAGGTTTTGATTCAGGCGAACCTTTCTGCCTCAGAAAAATAGTGAGTACAACGATAGCGGCAACAGACAGGAACTCGCTCTGCCAATTTTGAAAGGTTTCAAACCAGAAAGTGGTTTGCCCCAGGTAAGCGCCCATCGTGTCCGCAGGTTTTCCTTTTAGAGCCTGTTCTATGTTGTGGTCTTGCCAGCTGCCGTAAAAATGCAGATACCAGCTAAGCAAAAACAGTAAAATAAAAGCAATGGAAAGAGAATGGGAATATAGTTTTTAAAATCCATCCGCCCTGGCGTACAGCCCATGGTGCATCTTTGGAGGGAACGGGTTCCCGATCTACTTCTTCTTTCTGGTCAATCTTTTTTGATTCTGCAGAACCGATCTGGCGTAGTTTTATCGTTAACAAAACATATAGCATCATCTGTAAAAATTCACTTTCAAAATTCTCAAAGGTCGCAGAGATGAAATGGCCTGAACGCAGGTAGGTGCCTAAATTAAGGCTGTGTGCTCCATGTTCATTAAGTTCTTTATTGTGTTCATTCCAGCCGGTAAGGGCCTGGGCAAAAAGGGAGCATACAAAAAGGCCGATGAATACAACAGATAGTCCGTTTTTATATAGCCAGGTTTTTTTAGGAAATACGCTGTTAGCTTTCATGATCGTGATATTAGTCTATAGCGCTGAGGTAATCTATCAGTAAATCTGCACAGGCCTCTACAGTTGCCGAAACAATTTCTTCCCGTTCTCCGGTAAAATTAAGTCTTTCTGAAAAGGCCAGCCCACCTTTGCTGGTCGCATAAATAAATACAGTACCTACGGGCTTTTCTTCAGTTTCGCTTCCTCCCGGAGCGGTAAGCCCGGTAATACCGATATGAATATCAGCTGGGATCAACCGTGAAAGGCCCAAACTAATGGCCCGGGTTACCTCCATTGATTCAGGTGTATAGGTTTTAATTAACGTATGATCAACCTGTAAAAGATCCTGCTTTAATTGGGCATCATAACAGGCAATTCCGCCCTTAAGAAATTCTCCTGCATGGTCGATCATTGAAAATTCTGCCGAAAGCCGGCCGGCGGTTGCGCTTTCGGCAAAGGCAATTGTTAAGTTTTTACCAATGAGCATTTTGCCCACAGCATCCATTTTATTGCTTTTCATATGTGCTAAAATCTGGCTCGTACTTCTTTATAATCCGATTGAAGGATATATACGCTAATTAACAAGGCGTTTTTAAAAATGGTTTTGAAGAGAAGGTTGCGTTAAGTATCCGTTTTTTTACCCAATGCGTATTAAAACACGGATAAATTACGGAAACTATATAGCAAAATATAGGGTTGTTATAGATGATGGTTAATAAAGAAACATCCTTAAACAAAACATACCATGAAAAAACAAGACAGCGGCAGTAAACCAAAACTCAGTGCTAAAGCCACGGTAGAGGCTTCTCCGGCCTTAAAAGAACTCTTTAAAGATGGAATCTGTGATCTTTATTGGGCCGAAAATCATTTGGTTAAAAATTTGCCAAAAATGATTGCCAGTGCGACAGCACCAGCGCTAAAAAGCGCAATTGAATCTCATCTTACAGAAACCAAAGGACATGTAGCCAGGCTTGAACAGGTATTTGAGCTGCTTGGTGAGAGGCCCATTGCAAAAAAATGTGATGCGATGGAAGGATTGAGTAAAGAAGGTGAAAGTATCATTGAAGAAACGGAAGCCGGAACCGCAACACGTGATGTGGGCATCATACTAGCCAGCCAGAAGGTAGAACATTATGAAATTGCTTCTTATGGCGGGCTTTTCCAATTGGCCACCACATTGGGCTTAACAGAGGTTGCAGATTTACTTGAACAAACACTTGCTGAAGAAAAACTTGCTGATACCAAGCTTACTGATATTGCTGAAAATGAAATTAACTACCAGGCAGCTGATGAGGCTTAAGAAAGGAGAAATAAAATGGCAAAAAAAACAACGGTAAAATATACCAGCCCGATAAAACAGGACAACGATAAAACCGCGAAATTAGAGGCTTTTGTTGCAGATGACAGGGGTGAAAAACTGACTACGAATCACGGAGTTAAAATAAATGACGATCAGAATTCGCTTAAGGCTGGCGATCGAGGCGCAACATTGTTGGAAGATTTTATATTAAGAGAAAAAATTACCCATTTTGACCATGAGCGGATCCCTGAACGTGTTGTACATGCAAGGGGATCGGGAGCACACGGCGTGTTTAAGGTATATGAGGATATGTCTGACATCACAAGGGCAGCTTTTCTCTGCGATCCGGGACAGGAAACGCCTGTTTTTGTTCGGTTTTCAACCGTAGCAGGATCAAGGGGTTCTACTGATCTTGCCCGTGATGTGCGTGGTTTCGCGGTAAAATTTTATACCCAAGAAGGCAATTTTGACCTTGTAGGTAACAATATGCCTGTCTTTTTTATTCAGGATGCAGTTAAATTTCCTGATTTAGTACATGCCGTAAAGCCAGAGCCAGACAATGAAATTCCTCAGGCTGCGTCAGCACACGATACTTTTTGGGATTTCATTTCCTTTATGCCAGAATCCGCACATATGATCATGTGGTTGATGAGCGACAGGGCCATTCCGAGAAGTTACCGCATGATGGAAGGTTTTGGAGTTCATACCTTTCGTTTAGTTAATGCATCAGGGGTTTCAAGCTTTGTTAAATTTCACTGGAAACCATTGCAGGGTGTGCATTCGGTAGCCTGGGATGAAGCACAAAATATTTCCGGAAAGGATCCCGATTTCCACAGAAGAGATCTTTGGGATGCCATAGAAGCAGGTGCTTTCCCTGAGTGGGAACTTGGTGTACAGATTGTGGCAGAGGAAGATGAATTTAAGTTTGGCTTCGATTTATTAGATCCTACCAAAATCATTCCTGAAGAGCTGGTTCCGGTGCAACGCATTGGAAAAATGACCTTGAACCGAAATCCGGATAATTTTTTCGCTGAAACTGAACAGGTCGCTTTTCATGTTGGGCATGTGGTTCCGGGAATTGATTTTACTAACGACCCGCTGTTGCAGGGAAGGTTATTTTCTTATACAGATACACAGCTGATCAGGTTAGGTGGACCAAATTTTCATGAGATTCCAATTAACAGGCCTGTAGTGCCTATACACAATAACCAGCGCGACGGTTACATGCGTCAAACCATAAACCGGGGTAAAACCAGTTATGGCCCAAATGGAATAGCTACAAATGATCCGCGGCAAGCCAAAGCTGCCGAGGGTGGTTTTGTTAGTTATAACGAGCGCATTGATGCAAAGAAAATCCGTGCAAGAAGCAGGAGCTTTTTCGATCACTTTTCGCAGGCGAGATTATTCTTTAATAGCCAGTCTGAAGCCGAAAAAAATCACCTGATTGATGCTTTTAGTTTTGAACTGGGTAAGGTAAAAATGGTTGATATCAGAACACGCATGCTTGGCTTACTTAACCATGTGGATAAAGGGCTTGCAGCAGCCGTAGCTTATTCGCTTGGGCTTCATGTTCCAACCATCCCTTTAGCAGAACTCAATGGAAGTATCCCTGCAGACGCCGATCCGGCAGATTATACCCCGGAACAGAAAGAAGGTGAACTTGCAAAATCGGAGGCATTGAGTATGGCGGGTACGCTTAAAGATTCTATTGCCACCAGAAAAATTGCCATCCTTGCAGCGGATGGGGTTGATGGCCAATCATTAAGTAAGGTAAAAGATGCACTTGTAGCCCAGGGCGCAATTGTTCATATTATAGCACCAAAGCTCGGTACTATTCTTTCGCAGGAAGATCAGCAGATTGATGTGGATGAAAGTTTCTTAACGGCCGCTTCTGTACTTTACGATGCCGTTTATCTTCCGGGAGGAATAAACAGCTCTGCTACATTGGAAGCCGAAGCCAATGCCGTACATTTTCTGAACGAAGCTTTTAAACACTGCAAGGCAATAGCCGCCGATGCTACAGCCATACAGGTTTTAGAGGCCACCTATTTCTATAAGAAGCTTCCTGATGAATATTCGCAGGAAACTGTTCTGCGCGAAGGAATATTGGTTTCGGATGATCTTTCTTCATTAGCCGAACTGTTCGCTAAAATGATTGCCCTGCACCGATTCTGGGATCGGGAGGTGCCGAGAAAAATTCCGGCATAGGCTAAGTTAATTATAGCACTATATTCTTTACATCATTAGAGGTTGCATCATAAATCGTATTCCACTTTAAATTTGTCACGTTGAGCCTGTCGAAACGCCTTGTAGGTATTTAAGACAGGTCCTTCGACAAGCTCAGGATGACAATTCAGTATTTTATGATGCAACCTCTTTTTTAAAAATAAACCAAACTGCTAAAGGTTTCAACAGGTTCTATAATGGAGGGGCATTTACAGGGAGAAATATTTTTGAATATTATCGAGGCAAATTCATCTGTCTGCTCCTGTCAATTATAAATAAGCTTAAGGTTATGGAAAACAAAAAAACAGATCACGAAACACAGAATGAGGAAAAAGTAGGCGTTATTCCAGTCTCCCAGCTAGCGGGAAGCGATGCAGATAGTGCCCATCAGGAAGATGATGCAGCAGAGAAACTGGCCGAACAAGCCACAAAATCTGATTCGGATGCAGACAAGCAAACCGGTGAAAGCAATACCGACTAAACGGATTATTATTTACACCGGGCTTCACTAAGCCAAAAATACCTACTATGGAAAATACAAAACATTTCGCTCTGATTACCTGGGCAAGCAGTGGCATTGGTTACGAACTGGCAAAGCTTTTTGCAAAAGATCGCTTTAACCTGGTTATTGTTGGCAGGGAAGAGGCTAGCCTGCAAAAAACTGCGCTGGTACTTGAGGAACAAGGGGTTCAGGTAATTACAGTTATTGCCGATCTTTTTGAACCAAACGCAGCTTTTAATCTTTATGAACAGATAAAAGCGAGAAATATACAGATCGATGTATTGGTGAATGATGCCGGGCAAGGCGTTTATGGTAAATTTATCTATACTGATCTTAATAAGGAACTGGATATCATCCAGCTTAACGTCGCTTCCTTAGTAACTTTAACCAAGTTGTTTGTCCGCGAAATGGTAGCACGCGGAAGCGGAAAGATTTTAAATGTTGCCTCCATTGCAGGGAAAGTACCTGGGCCTTACCAGGCGGTTTACCATGGAACAAAAGCGTTTGTGCATTCCTTTAATGAGGCTGTTCGCGCGGAAATTAAAGATACACCGGTTACCATCACTTCCTTATTGCCTGGGCCTACAGATACCGATTTTTTTAGAAAAGCAGATATGCTGGATTCCAAAGCGGTACAGGAGGGAGAACTTGCAGATCCCGCAGATGTGGCTAAAGATGGTTATGAGGCCATGGTTGCGGGGAAAGACATGGTAATCTCCGGGTTTAAGAATAAATTACAGGTTGCCATGGGAAATATAACTCCTGACAGCATGTTGGCAGAACAGACGGGTGAGCAACAGGAACCGGTGGATAAATCATAATATTATCCTATTATTAAATTTGACGGTGTCGTCATGCTCAGCTTGACTGGGCATCTTAATGATTTGATAGGGACTTATTTATTTGCTGTTCTATCGTATTAAGATTAGCTTCGCTGAGCACTCCGTGGTTCCCGTTTTCACGGGAATGACGACCTTTTCTTTCAAAATATTATTTTGCCAAAATCTCAAAAATCATTTTTGATACAGCCTCTTTTCCCAGCCTTTATGGGCAGGCCTATCCGTACTGGCGGGGAGAGATCTTTTAATGTATTTAAAAAAAATCTCCGTGACGCTACCATTGACAAAATCTACCAGCGCGGTCGTCATTGCAAGGAGGAACGACAAAGCAATCTTTCACGTAGGCAGTCTTGTGCCAGAAAGATGGCTTCGTCGGCTGAAAAAGCCTTCTCGCAATGACGATACTTAACTATCTGTCAACTAGCATTAAGGCTGCCCATTTCCTCCTGCAGCACCATATATTTGTCCGGTAGAAAAACTGGCATCATTTGCAGCGAGCTGAACATAAATCGACGCCAGTTCGGCAGGTTGGCCGGGCCTGCCCAGCGCAGTATCTTTACCAAATTCTTTAAGTTTTTCAGGGGTTGAACCACCTCCCATTTGTAATGGCGTCCATATCGGGCCAGGTGCAACGCCATTTACCCGGATACCCTTAGGCCCAAGTTGTTTGGCAAGGGATTTTACGAAATTTGTGGTAGCGGCCTTTGTTTGTGCATAATCGTAAAGATCAGGTGATGGGTCAGTTGCCTGTACAGACGTGGTTCCAATAATGGATGAGCCTGGTTTTAGATGTGGCAAGGCTGCTTTAATAATCCAGAATGGCGCATATATATTGGTTTTAATGGTCCAGTCAAACTGCTCACTGGTTAAATCAGCAAGCGAAGGCGTGCTTTGTTGTCTTGCGGCATTACTGATCAGGATATCAAGTCCGCCCAGCTGACTTACGGCGGTATCGACTAGCTTTTTGCAAAAGGCTTCATCTCTGATGTCGCCAGGAATGGCAACTGCCTTACGGCCAGCCTTTTTAATCAGTTCAACAACTTCTCTAGCATCAGGTTCCTCTTGTGGCAGATAATTGATCGCCACATCTGCGCCTTCCCTGGCATAGGCAATGGCTGCGGCTCTCCCCATGCCAGAATCGCCACCGGTAATCAGTGCTTTTCTACCCATCAGTCTTCCCGAACCTTTATAACTGGTTTCGCCATGATCTGGCCTTGGCTCCATTTTGCTGGCTAAGGCCGGCCAAGGCTGATTTTGATGGTTAAAAGGTGGTCGCGGATACTTGGTTGTAGGATCTTCGAGCGCGGCAAGTGGCGAATAATAGGTTTGGTCTACTGTTGCTGCAGTTAGTGTTGGGGCAATGGCCATACTGGCCAACCCGAGGCCTAGGCCTTCGAGCGCCTCACGTCGTGTAAAAATTTTTTTTCCTTCCATAATGATGTTTTTAATAGGTATAGATATAACCAGATAAAATTTTAGAAGGTTTGGCTTTTTTGAACATTGATAAACGAGCCTGTTATGTCCAAAACTTTTAGGCCGTTCTGAGTGTTTTTTGCTAAAGTGCTTCAATGGAAATAGATATACGAAAGAGAAAAATAGGATTAAATTTTAATGAATACGGGGTAGCCGAAATTTGGCTCTGGGCGCCGTTGGCAGCACAGGTTTCTATTTTAACAGAGGCGCGAGAACTAACTTTAGCGCTGTTTGATGAAGGCTATGGTTACTGGCATTTGCGAACAGACCAGATTAGCAAGCACGATAAATATCGCTTTAAAATAACGCCTTTAACCGGTGGAGAGGCCCTTGAACGCGCAGACCCAGCTTCTTTATTTCAGGAAGAAGGACCAAGCGGACCATCAACCGCATTTGATGTAAATGCTTTTAGCTGGACGGATGCCGACTGGAAGGGAGTAGCTTTAAACGATCTGGTAATCTATGAACTCCACACCGGTACTTTTACATCAAAAGGAGATTTCGATGCGATCGAAACCAAACTTGATTATCTCATCGAACTTGGTATTACAGCGATAGAAATTATGCCGGTAGCACAATTTTCGGGCAACAGAAACTGGGGCTACGATGGCGTATTTCCATTTGCCGTGCAAAATACTTATGGTGGGCCGTCATCGTTACAGCACCTGGTTAATGCCTGCCATGCTAAAGGTTTGGCCGTTATTTTAGATGTCGTTTATAACCATGTAGGGCCTGAAGGGAATTATTTTTCCGATTTTGGCGAATATTTTACTGATAAATACCATACGCCATGGGGCAAGGCTATTAATTTTGACGATGCAGGCTGTGATGCCGTGCGAAGTTTTTTTATCGAAAATGCCTTGATGTGGTTCAGGGATTTTCATATCGACGCCCTGAGGCTGGATGCCGTACACGCTATTAAAGATTTTAGTCCTGCACACATCCTATCAGATATTAAAGCGCATACCGATAAACTTTCTGAGATTAGCGGCAGGCCTTACCAATTAATTGTTGAGCTTGATTTAAATGACGAACGCTATATCCGGTCTCAAAGCGAATATGGTTATGGTATGGATGCCCAATGGGTGGATGAATTTCACCACGCGCTTCGGGTTTGTACCGGGCAAGCCAGAGAAGGCTATTATTCTGATTTCAATGGCGTATCAGATCTGGCCAAATCCTACAAGGATGCTTATGTGTATACCGGCCAGTACTCGCCACATCGGCAAAGAAATTTTGGAATGCCATTACAACAATCCTCTGGTGCTAAGTTTATTGTGTTTTCGCAAAACCACGATCAGGTGGGCAACCGTATGCTGGGCGAGAGAAGCAGCAACCTGGTTAGTTTTGAAATGTTGAAGGTAATGGCAGGAGCAGTTTTTTGCAGTCCGTTTTTACCATTAGTATTTATGGGCGAAGAATGGGCAGAAACCAATCCTTTCCAGTTTTTTGTAAGCCATAGCGATGAGGAACTGATTGAAGCCGTAAGAAAGGGAAGAAAAGCAGAATTTGCAGATTTCCATACTCATGGTGAAACACCCGATCCACAGGCAGAGGCTACTTTTGAACGCTCCAAGCTCAATTGGGCGAAAATTGGAGAACCGAGACACAAGACCATGCTCCATTATTATCAAACTTTAATTGCCTTGCGGAAACAAAATCCTGTACTTGCCAACCTTGACCGGGAAAATGTACAGACAGAAAGTTTTCCAGAAAAAAACTGTCTCTTATTAAAGCGCTGGAAAGCTAACGGAGAAATTTTAGTCGGCTTTAATTTTTCCAAACAGATGCAAGCCTTATCCATTGACCCCGCATTTCAACATGCCTCGGTGTTATTAGATTCTTCGTTAACACAGTGGAACGGCCCAAACCCCGAATCAAACCCTATAATGGCTGAAGGCCAGCTTAATTTATTTCCCGAATCGATTCTTATTCTTTACAAAGCAGATGCATAAACCAACTTCTACCTATCGGATCCAGTTTCATAAAAACTTTAACCTCAAATCGCTTGATCAAATTATTCCCTATCTAACAGCATTAGGGGTCGGGACTTTGTACGCTTCTCCAATTTTTGAGGCTATGCCAGGAAGTACGCACGGCTATGATGTGGTAAATCCACTGAAGATAAATCCCGAGATCGGTACAGAGGCAGAGTTGATCAGGATTTCAAAAAAGTTAAAGGCCGCCGGCATCAGCTGGCTTCAGGATATTGTGCCCAACCATATGGCTTACCATCCGGATAACGCCTGGTTAATGGACGTGTTGCAAAAAGGAAAAGACTCAGATTTTGCAAGCTTTTTTGACATTGATTTACAAAAAGGAGATGGGCGTTTGATGGTCCCTTTTCTTGGTGAAGATCTTGAAGAAGCGATTGCGACACAGAAATTAAAGTTGATGGCCATTAGGGACAAATACTACCTGAGTTACGGTGAATCCAATTGGCCGGTTAATGCAGAAACTGCAAAAACGCTTTCAACGCAAGCCCTCGGGGAAATTAATAACAATGCTGAAGCGTTGACCCAGATTGTTCAAAACCAGCATTACCGTTTATGTAATTGGCAGGAAACCAATGATAAGGTCAACTATCGCAGGTTTTTTACTGTCAATGCCTTGATCTGTCTGAATATGCAGCGTCAGGAAGCATTCGATCTTTATCACCGTTATATTTTTGAACTAATAGGTAAAGGTATTTTTCAGGGCTTGAGGATCGATCATATTGATGGACTGTACAATCCGGAAGAATATGTTCAGCGGCTCCGGAAAGCGGTAGGTAAAGACATCTACATCGTGGTAGAGAAAATTCTCGAACACGGGGAAGTGTTACCACAAACGTGGAAAGTGCAGGGGACAACTGGTTACGATTTTTTGGCAACGGTAAATAACCTTTTAACCAATAAAGCGGCAGAAAAGCCTTTTAATAAGCTTTATCAGGAGGTGACAGGCAAAAAGCTCGATCCCGCTAAGCTGATTTATGAGAAAAAAAGCAATATCTTGTTTAAGCACATGCAAGGCGAACTGGATAATTTATTTGAAAGTTTCCTGGGGCTTGAACTGGCTGATTTTTCAACCATCAAGAAAGCCGATCTTAAAAGGGCACTTGCCGAAATGCTGATTGCCATGCCGGTGTACCGGTATTATAATTATCGCTTCCCATTGGCACAGGCTGAAGCACATTGTGTTCAAAACTTGCTTAAACCCATTCTTGAGCACAAAAAACTGGCTAAAGCAGGAGAATTTTTGCACCAGGTATTTTTAGAAATCCCGGGAAAGAAAAACACGGCTTACAACCAAAAACTGAGTCATTTTTTCCAGCGTTGCATGCAGTTCACCGGGCCGCTTATGGCGAAGGGGGTAGAAGACACCGCCATGTTTACCTACAACCGGTTTATAGGCCATGCAGAAGTGGGTGACGCACCGGATGCTTTTGGTATGACGGTGAATGAATTTCATGATGAAATGCATAAACGACAGCAGGAGTGGCCATTTGCCATGAATGGAAGTTCCACCCACGACACCAAAAAAGGGGAGGATGTAAGGGCGAGATTAAATGTGCTTACCGATCTGCCTGGTGAGTGGACCCTGCTGGTGCAACAGTTGAAAAAAACTTTTGCTGCCTTAAAAAAAGAGCATGACGCTTTTGAACAGTTACATGATAATGATATTTATTTAGTCCTGCAGACCATTATTGGTGCTTTGCCCTTTCATGAAGATGATGACCCTGACATCGAAAACCGTTTGGCCGAATTTATTGTAAAAGCATTAAGAGAATCGAAAAAGCGGTCAGACTGGGCAAATCCGGATGAAAATTATGAAGATAAACTCACCGAATTTTCGCAGCTGATATTAACTGAACCGCAGGAGAGCAATAATTTAATCAGAAATTTTATAAAACGAATCGCTGATTTTGCAGTTGTTAACAGCTTAGCGCAACTCACCTTGAAATTTACCTGCCCTGGTATCCCTGATGTTTACCAGGGAACGGAATTATGGGATCTAAGTCTGGTAGACCCTGATAACAGAAGACCTGTTGACTATGAAACCAGGGCCAGTGTGCTGGCAGAGTTTGATCATCCTGTGAATTTTAAAAACCTTTTGGAAGAAAGATTTTCAGGAAAGATAAAAATGTGGCTAACCAAAACTTTGCTGGAGATCAGAAAAGCCGAGGCCGATGTTTTTGAACGTGGAGCTTATATTCCTTTGGAGGTTCAGGGTAAGTATAGTCAACATATTTGTGCGTTTGCCAGACAATATAAAGCGCAATGGTTAATTACGGTAGTTCCTTTAGGTTTTGCTAAGTGTTGTGGTGATCAAAATGTGGAAGCCGATAGTTTTGACTGGGAAGATACAGCGGTATTGCTGCCAAACGGGGCTCCATTGGGTTGGCAAAACCTGCTTACAGGAAAAAAAGAATATAAAGATCCGTTACATCAGGGTATTCAGGTCAGCCAGTTGTTTAACCAGGTTCCATTGGCGTTGATAAAGTTAATTCCTGAAAATAATCAGCGTGCTGCAGGTGTGCTGATGCACATCAGTGCTTTGCCATCCCGTTTTGGTATTGGCGATTTAGGCCCCGGTGCACATCAGTTTGTAGATTTTCTTGCAGCATCACGACAACGCTACTGGCAGGTCTTACCGCTTAACCCAACCAAAAAAGAAACCGGCTATTCTCCCTATTCAAGCAGTTCTTCAATGGCCGGAAATACGATGCTCATCAGTCCCGAAAGCTTAGTTGAACAAGCGCTTTTAAGCGAAAGTGACCTGAATGATTACGTATTACCAGAAACAGAACAAGTGGAGTTTGAAAAAACTGAAAAAATAAAACAGCAGGTATTAGATAGGGCTTACCAACGGTTTAAAACTAAAGGGGATAAAGATCTGGTAAGTGAATTCAGGCTGTTTTGCAAAACCGAACAAAGCTGGTTAGTTGATTTCGCTGTTTATACTTGCATAAAGCAGCATTTTAAGGGTAAAGAATGGTTTAACTGGTCAGAAAAGTATAAATTAAAAGATCCAAAAACCATCGCTGATTTCGAAAAAAGCAATCAGGACGAAATCGAAGAAATAAAGTGGAAGCAGTTTATTTTTTATCGCCAGTGGTACAGTTTAAAGGAATACGCAAATGCAAAAGGTGTGAGCCTGATCGGCGATCTTCCATTCTATCTTGATTATGATTCGGTTGAAGTATGGGCGCAGCGAGAAAATTTCCTGCTGGATAAAAACGGCATTATGACTGTGGTGGCTGGTGTTCCTCCCGATTATTTTAACGAAAAGGGCCAGCTTTGGGGTATGCCTATATACAATTGGGAAAAGATGAAAGCCGAAGGTTTTACCTGGTGGGAAAACCGGTTAAGGAAAAATCAGCAATTGTTTAACCTCCTCCGTTTAGATCATTTTAGGGCCTTTTCTACTTATTGGGAGGTTGTAGCCGGTAATGAAGACGCTGTTGATGGTGTATGGAAAACGGGAGTTGGTGACTCATTTTTTAAAACAATAGAAAAAAAATTAGGTAAACTTTCCTTTATTGCCGAGGATCTGGGTGAAATTTCAGAAGATGTGGAACATTTGAGACGACAATTTCAATTGCCTGGAATGAAGGTGTTGCAATTTGCATTTGGCGAAGATATAGCCGGATCGGTACATATTCCACATCAGTTTGGCTCAGCAAATTACATTGCTTATACCGGAACACATGATAATAATACCACTTTGGGCTGGTTTAAAAACGAAACCGATATAGACCTTAAACAGCGCTTATCCAGATATGTTGGAACAGCGGTTAACGAAAATAATGTTAATGCCATATTGATCAGGCTATGTTATGCTTCAATTGCCAAAATGGCCATCATCCCCATGCAGGATATTTTACAATTAGACGAAACGGCGCGGATGAACATACCCGGCAAGGCATCAGGAAACTGGGCATGGAGGGCAGACAACAATTTTATAACGGAAGAAACAATAAACTGGTTGAAAGCAGAAACGGAATTTTACGGACGTTAGGCATCCCGAAACGGCATATCAGTTTAATTTCCGGAAGATAAAAATAATGTATTGTATTATTAGTGCAAAAAGGGTGCAGATATGAAGTTTCAAAAGAAAATTAGTGAAAATTTAAAAAAAATCTTTGGATAATGAAACCTGGCATTTGACGAATATTCTGCCAAATATAAAAATAGCATAAGTTTCTTCTTAGAATAAGATAAATGTCATTAGAATGGCCGTTTTTTAAATATATTATCAATTTTAAATGGCATCTAAATTAATAATTATATATTTGCAGCCTTGAAAGTAAGCAATGTCTAATCCTCTTAATCAGAGGTTTAAACATTACTGCTGACCGAGCCGTAGGAATAAGGCTTTTTTAATTTTTTGAAGACAACCTAAACAACCTGAATGCTTAATTTAGTTCTCTTTGGCCCTCCAGGGGCGGGTAAAGGCACCCAATCTGAAAAGCTGATTGCAAAATATCAGCTGGTACACGTTTCAACAGGCGATCTTTTTAGGGCACATGTTAAAGGAGAAACCGAACTTGGAAAAAAAGTGAGTCAACTGTTGGCTGACGGGGAACTGGTTCCTGACGCCATTACCATTGCCATGCTTGAAGAAGAGGTAGATAAAAATCCTGATGCCAAAGGATTTGTATTTGATGGATTTCCACGCACCGTTCCGCAGGCAAAGGAACTTGATTTATTTTTAGAGCGCAAAGGCAGTAAAATTGCCGGCGTTATTGCTTTAGATGTTGATCAAAACGAACTTACCAAACGTATTGCCGAGCGCCATAAAATTAGCGGCCGTCCGGATGACGATGCAGAAAAACTGAAAAAAAGGATTTCGGAATACTTTGATAAAACCATTCATGTATTACCTTATTACGAAGCACAGGGAAAACTGAATAAAGTAAACGGGATTGGTGAAATTGAAACCATTTATAAAGATCTTTGCGCAGTAATTGATCAGTATAAAGTTTAACTGATCATTAAGCTTTAGGTATTAAATACCAGTTAATTGGTGCCAGATAAAATGTATCAAGGTTAATTTTAGTACCTGATATCATCTTAAAACATACAGAGAGTTATAATGTTAAAAACGTTATAACTCTTTAATTTTAATGGAATTGTTATATAAACTTTCCGTAGTTAACATTACAAGAATAAAATATGTCACAGGGTTCAAATTTCGTAGATTATGTAAAAATTTGTTGCCGTTCTGGTAAGGGGGGTGCAGGTTCGGCACATTTACATCGTGATATTTTAACGTCAATGGGTGGTCCTGATGGTGGTGATGGCGGTCGCGGTGGCCACATTATCGTTAAAGGCAGTATCCATATCTGGACATTATTACACCTTAAATATCGCAAACATATTATCGCTGAAGATGGCGGAGCGGGCGGTAGTTCGCATAAATCTGGGAAACAGGGTAAGGATGAAATATTAGAGGTTCCCTTGGGTACCATTGCCAAAGATGCGGAAACCGGAGAGGTGCTTTTCGAAATTACCAAAGATGGTGAAACCCGGATTTTAACAGCTGGCGGCCGTGGAGGTTTGGGCAATGCACATTTTAAAAATGCTGTTCAGCAAACACCTCGCTTTGCGCAACCGGGCGAGCAGGGCCAGGAGGTATGGAATATTTTAGAGTTAAAAGTTTTAGCCGATGTGGGGCTTGTCGGCTTCCCAAATGCAGGTAAATCTACGTTACTTTCGGTGGTTTCTGCGGCTAAACCAGAAATAGCCGACTATCCTTTTACCACCATCGTACCTAATCTGGGTATAGTAAGTTACAGAGGTGGGAAATCTTTTGTAATGGCCGATATTCCCGGTATTATCGAAGGTGCATCAAAAGGTAAGGGTTTGGGGTACCGCTTCTTGCGTCATATCGAGCGTAATTCGGTGTTGTTATTTATGGTTCCGGCTGATACCAGCCGTTCAATTAAGGAAGAATACGCTATACTTAAAAGCGAGTTAGAATCGTATAATCCTGAATTAATGCAAAAACCCCACGTTTTAGCCATTACCAAATCAGATATGCTTGATGAAGAACTGATGGAAGAAATGAAACAGGATTTGCCTAATATTCCTTCCATATTTATCTCATCAGTAGCCGAAAAAAATATTTTAGAACTCAAAGATATGCTTTGGAAAGCAATTGAAGGGTGATTACCGTCAAAATTGTCTTGCTAATTCAATAGCCTTTCAGCTAACATGTTTTACTTTGCGGGTACTACAGGTTATTAAATCAAGAACCTGCTTCTAACGTCTGCTGTAGGTACCATACAATGATCGGCTTGACCGAATAAAGCATAACGGTTACGAGCGAATTTTTGATACAACCGGTTTCGTATACAACCTGGTACCAGATAAGCCACATTTATGATTGGCGACCACCAGGTGCCCAGGTTTTTCAAGATGTGTAAAACAGCCTCAGATTTGCTAAAAAACCGGTTGCCGCTGATGACGATAATGCTATCAAATTTGTTAAAATTAACCAGGTGTTGCTGGCTAAGTTTCAATGCAGTCTCACCGTCTAATGGAGCGAACAGAAACCTGTTTACCCGGTCATGCCTGATGGTGTAATTGATATAACTGTTGCAGAAATTGCAAACACCGTCAAACAGGATAATGTCTTTCTGCGTATTTAAAAAAGATGCCATGACATTTGGTGATTAACAAAATAGATTGCCGGGTAGGTAGCCATGAAAGCCCAAAAAAATGAATTTAGTCCCATAATTACCGCAGTAAAAAAATGAAATATAAATCCCCATATCAGGAATATAAGGGCAAACTCCCAGGGTAAAAATAAACAGAGTGGAAATATGCTTTCCATAATGATTACGTTCCAGCATAAAAAGCGATTTGCTGCGGGATATTTTTTTAGAAAGCCTGTCGCTTTTTTTGAGCCATAGGTTTTAGTAGAGAAAACATCCCTTATAGCCGTTCCCGAGCGCCACTCAGCAGATACGAGTTTGGCAATACCAGCCACCGCGTAAGATAGACAAGCTTGTAGGGCAATAAACCACAATCCAATTTCTCTTAATTTACTGCTGGCTAAAACCGGCAAATTACACATAATCAAGGTAATAATAATGAGCATGCTCATCTGGTCGGAGCCATCGCTACCATAATAGGTGGCTAACGATGAAATCAATAAACTTGCACCCAATAAACTGATCAATGCCCAACCGATTGAGCTTTGTAGCGGAAAGAAAAACAATCCAATGATAAGTAGGCACCTGATGGAGAAAAGGACAGTAAGGCCTGATGCGCTAAACAATTTAAAAAAAGGTTTTAAAAACGATCTTTGATCGTGTTTGGTCCATTTTAACTGCATTACATTCCAGGATAGCAGTCCGTTTGGAGAAAAGATCTGCACTTTTTTGAGGTACTCGAGTGTAGAAATCAATAAGCCCACACTTAATATGAGGAGTACAGTTTGAGATATATCGTTAAATAAAATCATGATAAGTTTATATTTGGTGAAAAACAGATAATAAAATTAATCCCGGTTCCGTTTCTTTTTGATAACCTGATGACTCGGCCAGCATAAACTGACGGTAACAGTTTTGCGATTTCTTTTTATATTGACTAACCGCATGTAACACGATGATATAAGGGGTAGAAAACATAAGTAAATTAAGGTTGCCTGTTCGCTCGCGGTAGGAGGGGATACTGGCTACAAGGCTCTGCACAACGTCAGATAAGATTTTTTTGTCCCTTTTTTCAGGGTTCCACAACCATGACCAAAACGTACGTTCTTCGGTAATTTCCAATTCCTGCCATTCGCTGTAATCAGCTTCTGTCACCTTGTCTCTAAATAAGAGGTGGTAATCTCTTTTGCCGGGGTGGGGGGCAAAAAATGTCCATAATGGGATGAGATTGAAAAGATCTATTTTATACCTGATGAACCAGGATATCTTCGTTTCCTTGAATTGGCATAATACGGTTGCTATAAACCAGCAGGCCAGGAAAGCAGTTATTGTCGTTTCATAAATAACTGTAGGATCTAATTTCTGTATCATAACATCAAATAGGTTAGAAAAAAGGAGAGCACGTATGCATGCCCTCCCTTAATTGTTAATTGAATTTTTTGCGAAGTTCGATCAGTTTTTCTAACGATAAACCGTTATCGGCTTCTTTAGCTAGACTGCTGATTTCTTCTTCGTTCAAAGAACTTGCAGCGCCAATTGCTTCTGCAACCTGTGTAACTACTGGTGTAGCTTTCACAGTTACTTTAACTGCCTTTACAGCAGTACGTGCAATTGCAGCAATAAAAAGTGGTGCTGCTGAATTTGATTCAACAATTTCATTGTCGCCTTTCAAGTCGGCGATTAAGGCATCTAGAACTGCTAATTCTGCCTTGGTTAAGCTTGACTTTGCCATTTTGTTTCTTTTTGAGGTAAATAATTAATGATTAGTGTGCTTTGGTTTTGAAGCTTCGTTTGCACAATATAAATGTCGGCACACCAACGTTTCCGCAGTAGTGTGAAAATACCTATTTGAAAAGTAGCGTATTTATACGCAGTTTTGGAAAGTCAAAGGCATGATTTTAACATCAAAAATTCTGAAAAAGTATTTGAAGTACAGTATGTTATGTCGGATTTGGATAGCAGAACCGCATAGCTATCTAGCTGACAACAAAAGAGAAGAGTTATTCTACTACACCGTTTTTAATGGCAAACATCACCAGGCCTGCGGTGTTTCGAACACCAGTTTTCTCGATTATACGCATTCTAATGCCTTCAACTGACCGCGGACTTAGAAAAAGTTCATTACCGATTTCGGCAGCTGTTTTCTCGTTGCAGATCATCTTTAATACATCCAATTCACGTTCAGAGAATGCTATTGTCTGGTTCAGCGAAGGCTTGATCGGACCTTTAAAAGTAAGTTTTTTAAGAAGTGCCTTCGTTACAAGATCATTAAAATAATAGTCACTTTCATATATTGAATAAATGGCTTTTCTAATTTCTTTTGGGTCTGCATTTTTCAGTAGGTAGCCATTGGCGCCGTTCTCCATCAGGTGTATAATGAATTTGACGTCATCATACATTGTTAAAACCAGTATCCTAATATCATTAGCATATTTTTTACGGATCAACTTCATGGCCTCTATACCATCTATTAAAGGCATTTTGATATCCATTACAATCACATCGGGTTGTAATTGCTCAAGTTTTTGCATAAGTTCCTGTCCATCTGAAGCCTCAAATAGTACTTCCAGATTTTTATCGCGGTTAAAGCCAACCTTTAATCCGTCTCTAAAAATACTGTAATCATCTGCTATTGCTATTCTGATTTTTAGCATCTCTATTTATAAATTACACATAAAATTAACAATCTTAGATAAGAAATGTATGCATTTAATGAATTTTAATACTATATATTTGTATTATTAATTTAAATTCAGATTTTAATCAGGGTTGATCTATTTGGTCGACAGGTATTTTAATTTCGATCAGATAATCGTCAAGATGATGTGAAAATTGAAGTTCTGCCTTGAGCAGGATTATTCTGTTCTGGATATTTTTAAGCCCTAATCCATTTTTAATGAAACGTAATCCCTGATATTGTTGATGTGTAAGTCCATCGCCATTGTGTGATATATGAAATACCAGGTTATTGCCGATATGGTATGACTGTATGTGGATGTGCTTAGCCCTGGCATGTTTAATGATGTTATGAACCAGTTCTTGTACTATTCTGTAAATACTGATATTTTTATGGCTTGCCTTTGTACTATATTTGTCGGTTAAATTTAAATCGATTTTAATGATATTATTATGGCTGATGTTTCCACAAAAATGAGAAATAGCCTCTTTTAATCCGAGTTCTTGCAAAATGCTGGAATGAAGATTGTGAGAAATGCTCCTGATTTTATGGATACCTTCATCCAGTAAACTTTTACCTTTATGGTACATTTCCTTGCTAATATCGTCACAATCATTAATATTAATCCCATAAAAATGAAGGCTTGATGATCCGAGGATAGCCCCAACTTCATCATGTAATTCTTCGGCTATGCGGTGCCGCTCTATTTCTTCACTTCTTACAGCCGCTTCTATCAGCTTATTTTTCTGGTCATTCTGTAATGCTTGTAAATTAAGCCCGTACTGGATCTTTTTGCGCTGCATAAAGATAAAAATAAGTAACAAGCTTATAAATAACATCAGCATTGCAGCAATACCCACCATTAACATCAATATGATTTTATTGTTTTCCTGATTCATAAAATCCTTTGGCTATAAACAAATTGAAAATAATGTATGAGATGTTATGCAGGCTCCACAGGTTAATAGCAAAATTTTGAAAATGTATAGTGAGTTCGTTGTAAAGGAGGAAAATGAAGAAATTTAATGCAACAAAGATTCCCAGGCCTGTAATGATCCAGAAACTACTATTGGTAACCTTGATGGTAACATTCTTTTTTATTTCGAATAAATAGTATTGGATCACATAAAACAAGAGTAAAATGGCTTCAGTAGAGAGTAAACGGCTGCTCAGTTTCCAGTAATCAAAAAAGTTTTCGAAAAAGATGAAATTAACGATTAAAAATAAGGTAAAACAGACAGGGATGGCTCTTTTAAGCGTAACTATAAAAGGCTGATCCAAACAGATAAAGAAAGCACTAAAAAGATAAAATCGAACGATGGAATGTATATTGTACAAAAAATTATTCGACTTAAAGGCAACAGGTAGTATGTTTCTGAATTTCCAGATAAAATCAATCGAAAGATTTATAGCCAATGCCATCCATATATAAAAAACAACCAGTTTAAGATGACTTGGTTGTTTTTTATATAATAGTATAAATAAAGGGATAAACAGTGCCCACACTTCAGACCAATCTATAATGTATTGGAATAACTTAAGCATCTGATAATAAGTTAAAAGTCGCTTATAGTAGCCGGTGGTGATGGGTTGGTAAAAATTGGGTTGGCGTTGATTTCCCGGAATAGCTCTACATCTCCTATATCAACCCGTTTAAAGGACTTAATGCTGTAAAAAACATTTCCACGGTTAACGTTTGGAATAAATACAAGATAATCTGGCTTATCACCGTTCACATCCGGTGTGTTGATCAGAGATAGGATATTGGTGAGCGATATAATATTATTGCTCATCATAATCGGTCCGCTTAAACTCAAAGCATTATTGTTGTAAACTTCAAGGTGATCAAAATAACTGCTGTACTGGTTACTCGAGGCCATATACCCATAAGCGATAAGCTTTAACGGCTTATCCGGCTGATCTGTTTCCGGAAAGAGATAACAGAATACAAATTGATCAATACCCGGCGAATGCTGGATCATTGTTTGGATAGCGCTAGTTTCGTACTTTAACCAGTAAAATTTTTGGGTTTGTTTTTCTTTTGTGAGCATTTCGTTTATAGATTTAATACAATAAATATATACAAATTTAGTATATTAAAAAATGCATGTAAGTAAAATTAAAATACTTTTTCGTATGGTTAATTAGATATGCTTACATATCGATTTTCATAATTAGGGTGAGTAACAGTTTTGGTTACAATCGATAATACAATATATCATATAAAAACAGCACCCATTGGCAACATTGCCAATGGGTGCTGTTTTATTATCTGGGATTTAGAATTGCCAATTTCGGATGCAGGTCAAGTCAACCAGTCAACAGTAATTTTAGCTTTCTTATATTCTCGACTATCAAATAGGTATTTCTGCTATTGATTTTTTGATGCTACTGCAAAAGTTAAGCTCAGAAAATGTATCTGCGCCAGATTAATGAAAGCAACAATTTGAGCAGTTCAAAATCTTTAACTTTAAAAATCTAGGCATGTAATACTTAATCCATGCCAAAAACCTGGTTTTGCTTGTTTAACCCTGTCCTTCCTGAACCTGTCCATTTTCATGTGCATTTTCAAGAATCTCTTTCACATCTGATTTACGTTTTTTAGTAACCGTGTGCTTAAAATGGGGTACTTCATGCTGCACAATATCTTCTTCAATAGCTTCTACGCCAAAAACTTTCTCTTTTAGTAAATTATATTTGTCTTGGAAACCATAGCGAAGGTTTTTAGCGCCACCAGCAATTTTTCCCCGGGTGCCCGCACCGCTATCAGGGGCAAATAAAATACTGATTACTGCCCCAGCTGCCAAACCAGCTACTAAGGCCAGGGCTATTTTTGCACTGTTATCTGATTCGTGCTTCAAATATTTTCCGATTAACTTTCTGTATTTCATAAGGTAATGTTTTTCTAAGGAACAATTTGCATGTTATAATGTTTGAGTTTTTTTGATTTGGAATTCGGTTACCACTACGCCTTTTTTATCCAGGATGAGATCAAAGAATTGATACAGATGTTCAGATAAGCTGTTGCCATTGGAATGTAAAGCTTGCCTGGAGAAAACATTGGGATCACTATTTAAACAAGAAAATAGGCGTTTTACAGTTCATTTCAAATTCTCTGAAGTGGCTTCAAAGCAGGCATATTTTAAGCTTCTGTCGCCATAATATGTAAGATACCTTTTAGTTACTCTGCAAACATTTTGGATAGCATTTGTGAAATATAACATTGCCGGAGATTACAGCGTTATAGAAATTGCAGTACCTGTTTTTAAAAAAAGACCAGACTTTTACATATGTTTAAAGTTAAAGCACAATATTTGGCATACTAAAACGAATTGAAATGGTAAAAGCAACAATAAATAAAGAACATTACGCCTGTTCGGTTACAAATGGTTCGCATGACATTATCGTAGACGAACCGATAGAACTGGGTGGTACCCACAAAGGTTTTGCCCCTAAGGGGTTATTAATGGCTTCTTTGGCCTCCTGTGTAGCCATCACCTTAAGGATGTATGCTGATAGAAAAAAATGGCCAATTGACAAAATTGAAGTGGAAGTTAATGTGGATACCGAAAACGGCGAAACGATCTTCCTGGAAGAAATTACCTGTACGGGTGTGCTTACCGAAGAACAGAAATTGAGGCTGGAAGAAATTGCATCAAAATGCCCGGTGAGTAAAATCCTTGCTGCTGGTCATGAAATCAGATCAAGCGTACTTTAGTTATACTGATGGTGCAAAACTCCTTCATGCAATCATAAAAAGCTTTAATTATCTTTGTAATCCCCAGTATTTGCTGCGTTAAAAATAATTTTATGCCGACTGAAATAAAATGCCCCAATTGTGCCCATGTTTTTCCGATGGAAGAAGCTATGGCTGAAGATTATAAGAAAGAGTTACGAGAGAAGGCGGCCGCTTATGCCAGACAGAAAGATGAAGAATATCAGCGTAAACTGCAGGTTTTTGAATCAGAGAAACAGCAGCAGTTAAAAGCTTTTGAAGCTAAACTTGCGGAGGAGAAAACCAGGCTCAAAGATAATCTGGAGGAAAACCTGCGTAAAAGTATTTCAGCCGATTTTGAAAACAAACTGCAGATCCTGGAAGGTAATGCAAAAGAGACTGCCGAAAAACTAAAGCTTGCACGCGAAAAAGAACTCGACTTTTTACGCCGGGAGGAAAGCCTGAAGGTGAAAGAAGAAGAAATGGAACTTGCTTTTCAACGTAAAATGCAGGAACAGCGGAATGAGCTTGTAGAACAAATCCGTAAGCAGGAGGCAGAAAAAAATAGCATTAAAGATACCGAACATCAACTGCGTTTAAAAGAACTGGAAAAGCAGCTAGACGATCAGAAAAAGTTGGCCGAAGAGATGAAACGCAAAGCCGAGCAGGGGAGCATGCAATTGCAGGGCGAGGTGCAGGAGTTGATCTTGGAAGAACTGCTGCGTACCAATTATCCTTTCGATCTGATTGAAGAAGTAGGCAAGGGAGTGCGAGGTGCAGATTGTGTGCAGGTGGTGCGTAATCAATTCGGACAGGAATGCGGCAGAATAATTTACGAGAGCAAGCGTACCAAAGATTTTGGTGGCGACTGGATTGAAAAATTAAAAAAAGACATGCGCAGCATGGGCATTGATGTAGCGGTAATTGTGAGTCAGTGTTACCCAAAAGGCATGAGTTGTTTCGGGCAGCGTGATGGGGTTTGGATCTGTTCTTTCGAAGAAGTAAATGCCGTGGCCTATGTCTTGCGTGAGGGTATTTTGCGTTTGGCAGGTGCGGTAAAATCGCAGGAAAACCGTGGTGAAAAAATGCACATGTTATACGATTATTTAATGGGTGCAGAGTTTTCGGAGCAGTGGAAGGCCATTAGAGAAGGTTTTATGAGTATGAAACTATCCATACAGCGCGAGCGCGATGCGATGGAACGTTTATGGAAAGCACGTGAAAAACAACTGGAGAAAGTATTGCTGAATGCGACCCATATCCGTGGCTCAATAGAAGGAATTGCAGGTAGTGATAGTGTGCAGTTGAGCTTAACTGATGATGATGATACCTTGCTTTTGGAATAACGCACGGTATCGTCATCCTGAACTTGTTTCAAGATCTATTTGACTTGGCCGGGTTGCCCCTCGGCAGGTGTAAATTGCAAACTGAAATCAAAACCTGCGGTTACTAATGTGATAAAATAATAATAAATAAACGACAACATGAATAAGAAAACTAACCAATCTTTTACCGGCTCTAAAATTCTTACTTTAATATGCGCTTTGCTATTTTTTGGGAATGCTTTCGGGAACGTTCCCGGAACAACCTTACAATCGCCTGATGGAAACCTGGTGGCCGGTTTTGCGTTAACTGAAGGAGGGGTGCCTACCTATAGCTTAAAGTACAAAGGAAAAGATGTAATTAAAACGAGTAAGTTAGGTTTGGAACTTAAAGAGGGTAAATCTTTAATGAACGGTTTCTCCATTACCGATACCAAGACCAGCACATTCAACGAAACCTGGAAGCCGGTTTGGGGCGAAGTAAAAGAAATTGTAAATCACTACAATGAACTTGCAGTAACCTTAACCCAGAAAGAAACAAACCGTTACATTGTCGTCCGCCTGCGTTTGTTTAATGATGGTTTGGGTTTTAGATATGAATTCCCAGAACAGAAAAACCTCGATTATTTTGTAATCAAAGAGGAGAAAACGCAGTTTGCCCTGGCTGGCGATCATAAGGCTTTTTGGCTTCCCGGAGATTATGATACACAGGAGTACAGCACGGTAACTTCAAATTTATCGGAAGTTCGTGAAAAAATGAAAGCTGCTGTAACACCAAATGCCTCCCAAACTACTTTTTCGCCAACGGGCTTACAAACGCCTTTGATGATGAAAAGCAAAGATGGCTTATACATCAATATACATGAAGCAGCACTCATTAACTATTCTTTAATGTCGTTAAATCTGGATGACAAAAACATGGTTTTAGAATCCTGGTTAACACCAGATGCAGTTGGCGACAAGGGTTATATGCAGGCACCCTGTTTATCGCCATGGCGTACCATTATTGTTAGTGATAAAGCTGGTGATATCTTAACATCAAAGCTTACGTACAACCTTAACGAGCCTACAAAATTCAAAGATGTATCGTGGATAAAACCAATCAAATACGTTGGTGTTTGGTGGGAAATGATTACAGGGAAAAGTACCTGGGCATATAACGATTTAACGAGCGTGCAATTGGGCGTAACCGATTATTCGAAAACAAAACCCAATGGAAAACATGCCGCTAACACTGCGCATGTGAAAGAATATATTGATTTTGCTGCTAAAAATGGTTTAGATGCTGTTTTAGTTGAGGGATGGAACGAAGGTTGGGAAGATTGGTTTGGTAAAACAAAAGACTATGTATTTGATTTTGTTACCCCTTACCCTGATTTTGATGTAAAAGAACTGCATCGTTATGCGGCAAGTAAAGGTGTAAAAATGATTATGCATCATGAAACTTCGTCGTCGGTCCGTAATTATGAGCGTCATCTGGATACGGCTTATAAATTTATGAAAGCCAATGGTTACGATGCCGTTAAAAGTGGTTATGTAGGTAACATCATCCCAAGGGGAGAGCATCATTACGGTCAGTGGTTAAACAATCATTACCTCTATGCCATTCAAAAAGCAGCCGAATATAAAATTATGGTAAATGCGCATGAGGCGGTTCGTCCGACAGGTTTGGCACGTACCTATCCGAATTTAATCGGAAACGAATCGGCCAGGGGGACAGAATACGAAGCATTTGGAGGCAATAATGCCGATCATACCACTATTTTACCTTTTACCCGTTTAATTGGTGGCCCGATGGATTACACCCCTGGTATTTTTGAAACCAGGGTAAGTGCGTATAATCCGGCAAATACCTCTTTTGTACACAGTACATTGGCGCGCCAACTGGCACTTTATGTAACCATGTATAGCCCTCTGCAAATGGCTGCCGATTTACCAGAAACTTATAACAAGTATATGGATGCTTTCCAGTTTATTAAAGATGTAGCGGTAGATTGGGACGATACCAGAGTGTTAGAAGCAGAACCTGGCGATTATATCACTTTTGCACGTAAGGCAAAAGGTAAAAATAATTGGTTTGTGGGTCGTACCAATGATGAGGAAGCCCGTACTTCCAAAATCGACTTCAGCTTTTTAGATCCGGGTAAAAAATATACTGCAACCATTTATGCTGATGCAAAGGATGCTCATTATGAAACTAATCCCAAGGCTTATACCATCCGCAAAATAGAAGTAACCAACAAAACTAAACTGACACAGCATTGTGCCCCGGGTGGTGGATATGCGATTAGCATTATTGCAAAGTAGTCTGCCGATTTTTTCGTTTTCAGTTATAACGTGGTGTCAGTTGTTACCAACTGACACTTTGTTTTATTAGTTGTAGCGTCTCGCTACGACTTTTTATTGCTGTTTTTCGCCACGGATAGACACAGATGAACACGGATCTGAATACTTATCTGTGTTGATCCTTTTTATCTGTGGTTAGATATTAGCGCTTTGAGTTGTTACCAACTTACACCTAAACATTCGAATACGAAACAGCAGAAAAGTAATTTATTTTAGGTGGTGTCAGTTGTTACCAACTGACACTTTGTTTTATTAGTTGTAGCGTCTCGCTACGACTTTTTATTGCTGGTTTTTACCACGGATTGACAAAGATGAACACGGATCTGAACGCTTATCTGTGTTGATCCTTTTTTCTGTGGTTAGATATTAGTGCTGTCAGTTTTTACCAACTTACACTAGATCACAGGTTAGTCAGATGGGAACATGGGACTTTTCTAGTTGTAGCGTCTCGCTACGACTTTTTGTTGCTGTTTTAGCCACGGATAGACACAGATGAACACGGATCTGAACGCTTATCTGTGTTGATCCTTTTTTCTGTGGTTAGATATTAGTGCTGTCAGTTTTTACCAACTTACACCTAAACACCTTTTCTGGCCGTAGCGTCTCGCTGCGACTTTTTGTTGCTGTTTTTAGCCACTGATAGACACAGATTAACACGGATCTGAACGCTTATCTGTGTTTATCCTTTTTATCTGTGGTTAAATATTAGTGCTGCCAATTGGTAAACAACTGACAGCTAAACATTCGAATACGAAACAGCAGAAAAATAGTTATTTTATAATATCTTAGCTATACCTTAAAACCAAGCAATTAACAGGACATTACCATGGCTAAAATGAAAAACCATATTGAACTTCAATTTTTAAGCGAACCGTCTGACGTTAACTATGGGGGTAAGGTACATGGCGGGATGATGATGAAGTGGATTGATCAGGCTGCTTTTGCCTGTGCCCTGCAGTGGAGCCAAACCTATTGTGTAACAGTTTACGTGGGTGGAATCCGGTTTTTTCATCCTGTTCACATCGGTCATTTAGTGAAGATGGAAGCACGCATTATTTACACCGGTAAAACCAGTATGCATATTGCTGTCGATGCTTTTTCCAAACCGGTAGCACAAACCGATTTTGTTAAAAATACGCACTGCATTATTGTTTTTGTTGCAGTAGATGACAATGGGCAGCCGAAGCCAATTCCGGCTTTTAAACCTAAAACCGAAAAAGAAATAGCCATGCATGGTTATGCCCTAAAATTAATGGAACTACGGAAAAGCATTGACAAGGAAATGGAGCCGTATATTGTGTAGGGGTGAGTGTTGAGCGGTTGGCGTTTATCATTAACCACAGAGAAAACAGAGGAAAGGCACCGAGTACACGGAGTGAATTTTGCGGTCATGTCAACATCTGATTCTCTGTGAACCTCTGTGAAAAACTCATTGTCCTCTGTGGTAAAGAACATTGTACATATTGCGGTTTAGATAAGATCATCGGATGATGTGGTAACTAACTTTGCGCCCTTCGCCTTTAGAATTTTTATTTTAGGTCTGACCACAGAGAAAACAGAGGAAAGGCACCGAGTACACGGAGTGAGTTTTGCGGTCATGTCAACATCTGATTTTTTGTGAACCTCTGTGAAAAACTCATTGTCCTCTGTGGTAAAGAACATTGTACATGTTGCGGTTAAGAAATATTTGCGGTTAAGAAATAAAGGTTATTCCGCAACAGGCAAACTAAAACAAAACGTACTGCCCTCGCCAATGGCACTTACTACCCATATTTTACCGTTTTCGGCTTCAATAAAATCTTTCGAAATAGCAAGGCCCAGTCCGGAGCCCGATTTATTCTGGCCATCAGTTGGCACCTGGAAATACCTGTCGAATAATCGTTGTTGGTATTTCTCATCAATGCCTTTTCCAAAATCGCGCACAGCGAATTCGATGAAATTGCCTTTTTGTAAAACATCGATAATTACTTTAGATTTTTCTGAACTGTAGCGCAAGGCATTAGATAAAAAGTTGACCATTACCCAGGCCGTTTTCTGGATGTCGGCATTTACATTTGGTAAGTTTTCGCCGCAGTTAAGCACCAATTGAATCGATTTCTGCTCTGCCTGGAATTTAACTGCATCAACGGCATAATTCACAATTTCTTCAGGTTTGGTCAGGGCAAAATTGAGTTTTAAATTGCCGGTTTCTACCTGCGAAAGATCCAGCAGTTCACTGGTGATTTTTAGGAGTCTGTCGCTATCTTCTTTAATGTGGTGAAGCAACTCGTGCTGCTCTTCATTCATCATTCCCACCCGCTCATCATTAAGCAGTTTTAAGCTCATTTTGATTGATGAAAGCGGCGTTTTTAATTCATGCGAAACAGTAGCTATAAAATTTGTTTTGGCTTCATCAAGCTCTTTGAACTGTGTAATGTTTTTTAAGGTGTAAACGCTGCCAGCCGATTTAGATGAGGCAATCAAGGTACTATCATCTTGCTCTTCATAATTTGGGATAATGATTTCACGGTTTTCCAGCAGAAAATAGGATTCTTTATCGTCAGCATAAATTTTCAAGGTATTATCATTGGTTTCAGGTTTAATAATCCGTTTAAGCAACTCATTTTTTTGCATCAGTTCGGCTACATTCTGACCGATAACCTTATCTTCATCCAAACTCATCAGCTTTGCAGCCAAATGGTTTAGAAAGAGTACTTCGCCTTTCTCATTTAAACCAATAATGGCATCCTGCATTTGTGCAATAATGGCTTCGATACGCGATTTTTCAGATTTGATTTTGGATAAATTACTGTTTTCCCATTCATTTAATTTAAGTACCATTTTGTTAAAGGAATTGGCAAGTTCTGTAAACTCATCCCCGTTTTCGAAATGCAAACGCTGTTTATAATTTTTACGACTGATCTGTTTAATCGCAGCGCTAAATTCGGCGAGCGGATTGGCCACAAAGCCAGGGAAGTTAACAATGAAGGTAAAAAGGATGATAAAGCTCAGCGTTGCGGCGATCATGATATAAAGATTTGCGCGCGATGAAGTTTCGTTCGCCAGTTCATTTTTATCATAAATGGCTTTCATGTTAACCTGTTCTATATTTTGAAGTGCAACACGCAGATTTTTAATATTACTTTCTTTAATGGTTGCTGATTTTGAGTCTTTTAGCGCATTAAAGGCTGCTTTTAATTTCCTGAAAGCTGCTTTTTCTCCGGGTTCGGTAATGTTCAAACCCTCATTTTTTAAGTTTTCAGCAAATATATTCAGCTGCGTAGGGCTTAGGGGAAAAGCATGTTGGTCGATTACATTGCGCATGGCGGCAACGTATTTCAAAGATTTGTAATTGTCTTTAAGTATTACCTTTGATTTATCGGAAAGCTCATTTAAAAAAAAGAACGCAATTAATCCGAACGACAAAACGATGATAAAGAGAAAGCCGAATCCGAGGCGGAGTTTGGTTTTTATTTTCATGGTGATTAAGTTAACCGCAAAGAGCGAAAAGTTTTTTGCAAAGGTTACAAAGCATTCCTCTCTTTTCGTGGTAAAAGTAGCTTATAATTAAATCTGTTTACTAATGAACTAAATTAAATAACAAAGTTTAGATCATCTGCAGCCGTTTAGCTCATAGCCAATAGTAATGCCAGTAGGATGGTCTTTTGTTTAAGTTATTGTTTTATAGTTGCTTATGTTGTTTTTTAATTTTAATGAACAGAAGAAACCTTTTCATTTTGGAAGGGTTTTTGTCAATATGAACTACTGCTGCTGAAAGTTTATATCGCTGTTTTGTAGAGCTAAACCTGATCGCAGATAAAACATAATGCAGTGAAAAGCAGATGCAAACATTGTTTTCCAAAGCGGAAAACATCGAATTATTTTTTCAAAAGACACAGAAGTATATAAATGCGTGTTGTTTTCAGGAAAGCAGGTTTGGAAGCGTTTAGGTTATTGTAGTCCCACTGTCCGCTTTACTTCGTGACCGCTTCCATTGGGTTTAGGTGGCGGCAGCCGATACTAAAATTTATGGTTGCAGGGTGCAAATGGTATATATTTAGGGTTGTTTTAGGAGTTTACAGCATTGTCCTGTGTGCCTAAACCTGATCGCAGCGGACACGTAGTGTAACGGAGTAAAGCGAAGAGCGGAACAAACTTTGATATGGAATATTGGTTTTGCTTTCCAAAAGCCAGAAAATCTTTAAATGTCGGTCCTTTTAAGGAAAGCAGTTTTCGAAGCACTTAGGTTACTCTAGTCCCGCTTTCGCTTATAGTCCTCGCTGCGCTCCAGGCTATTCCGCTCATCCGATGGTTATCGGATCGTGTTTAGGTGGCACATACGATAAGGAGATTTTGAGTTTGCCAAAGTATAATCTACTATGCCTTTAAAATCTACATGGGTTTATCAGCACTGTTTTTTGTGCCTAAACCTGATCGCCGCGAACACGGAGTGCAACGGAGTAAAGCGAAGAGCAGTAACAAACTTTGATATGTAATACAGGTTTTGCTTTCCAAAAGCCAGAAAATCTTTAAATGTGGGTCCTTTTAAGGAAAGCAGTTTTCGAAGCACTTAGGTTACTCTAGTCCCGCTTTCGCTTATAGTCCTCGCTGCGCCCAGGCTATTACGATCATCCGATGGTTATCGGATCGTGTTGGGTGGCAGGGCCAATAAGAAGATTTGGGGTTGCGAAACGTATATAATCTACTATGCCTTTAAAATCTACATGGGTTTACCAGCACTGTTTTTTGTGCCTAAACCTGATCGCAGCGAACACCGAGTGCAATGGAGTAAAGCGAAGAGCAGGGACAAAAGTTACTATGAAACACAGGTTTTGCTTTCCAAATTGGGAAAAAAATGAGATTATTTTTTCGAAAGCACTAGAACTTAATAAATTTCTCGATCTGCTCATTGGTAAATTTTACCGTATCAGGCTGATGGAGATTGCCTGCTTCATCTAATTCGGTTTTAATATTCGGAATATGCAACCTTAAGGGTAAAATGTTGAGGTGAATGTAATGACAAACGCCCGTAAAATGATCTACACCACGGATATTGCCGTATTTACCGGAAGAAATGCCAACCAGAGCTGCTTTTTTGTCGTAAAAACTATCCGGGAAATTACAGGCATCGATTAATACTTTTAGTACGCCCGGATAGCTTCCATTATACTCCGGCATAATGAACAAAAACTTTCCGGTGCTGTTGATCATGTTCTGGATTTCCTGGAAAGCTTCCGATCGTTTGCCATACATATCCGTGTTCAAAACATCTGCAGGCAGGTGTTCCAGACTGAACAGATTGGCATCGACTCCTTTTTCTTTTAATTGCTTTTGGTAATATTTAGCAACTTTTAGCGTATTGCTATTAGGCCTGTTGGTTGCAGCTATAATCGTGATCATGGATAATTGTTAATAAGATGTGTAAAACCCAAATACGCTTCTTGCTAAAATTGCCATATAGTTTGTATCTTAGCTGATTGTGAAAAAGGCCGTAAACAACGCAAAAATAGAACTTTTTTGCCAATTTAAACGCATAAATAACACAGCCCAAATAAACGTTAAGTAAATTTCTGATACATAGATGAGCAAAATTATTGCATTAGCAAATCAAAAAGGTGGTGTTGGTAAAACAACTTCATCTATAAACCTGGCTGCTAGTTTAGCCGTACTGGAATACAAAACTTTACTGGTAGATGCTGATCCTCAGGCCAATTCAACTTCAGGTATCGGTTTTGATCCACGGAATATCAAAGATAGTGTTTATGAGTGTATCATTAACGATATTGATCCGCTCCAGGCCATCCAGAAAACGGATACCCCAAATTTAGATTTATTGCCGGCACACATCGACCTGGTAGGTGCAGAAATCGAGATGATCAACCTCAACAACCGTGAGTATAAAATGAAAGCGGTTTTGGAGAAAGTTAAAGATCAGTATGATTTTATCATCATCGATTGTTCGCCATCTTTAGGTTTAATTACCATTAATGCGTTAACTGCTGCCGATTCGGTTATTATTCCGGTGCAGTGCGAGTATTTTGCGCTGGAAGGTTTGGGCAAATTGTTAAATACCATCAAAATTGTTCAGAACCGCTTAAACCCTGACCTGGAAATAGAAGGTATTTTATTAACCATGTATGATGTTCGTTTGCGCTTATCAAACCAGGTGGTAGAAGAGGTGAAAACGCATTTTAACGAATTGGTTTTCGATACCATCATTCAACGTAATACCCGTTTAAGTGAAGCACCAAGTTATGGTGTTTCGGTGATCATGCACGATGCGAATTGCAAAGGTGCCATCAACTATCTGAACCTGGCCCGTGAGATTGTAAAGAAAAACGGCCTTTTAAAGGAAGAAGAAAACATTGGAACAGCAACTTTATAAATTATAGATGACATCTTTTCAGCGAAAAACAGGTTTAGGAAGAGGGTTAAGTGCGCTTTTAGATGATAGCGAATCTACTCATCCGCCTAAACAACAGGTAAATGCGGTGAGCGAAACCGAGCAGATTGGCAATATCAGTCACGTAAGTTTAACTGAAGTTGAAACCAATCCGTACCAGCCCCGTACCGAATTTGATCAGGTAGCTTTAAATGAACTTGCCGATTCGATAAAGGTGCAGGGTTTGATACAGCCCATTACGGTTAGAAAACTGTCGGCTAATAAATACCAGCTCATTTCAGGCGAACGCAGGTTCAGGGCTTCGAAGCTGGCTGGTTTAACGCAAGTGCCTGCCTACATCCGCAGTGCCAACGACCAACAGATGTTGGAAATGGCCCTGATCGAAAATATTCAGCGCGAAAATTTAAATGCCATTGAAGTTGCACTAAGTTTTCAGAGGATGATTGATGAAGTGGGTTTAAAACAAGAGCAATTAGGCGAACGGGTGGGTAAAAACCGTACCACGGTCACCAATTACCTGCGGTTGTTAAAACTTCCGCCTGCAATTCAGGCTTCCATCCGCGATCAGCGAATTAGCATGGGACATGCAAGAGCATTGATTAATGTTGACGGGGTAGACAAACAATTGTTCATCCACCAGGAAATTTTAGAAAAAGGCTTATCCGTACGTAAAGTGGAAGAACTCGTGCGTAATTTGCAGCATATCCCTTTAAAAGCCAGCGAAAAGCCAAAAGAAAAAGCGGTTTCCTTTCAATATCAGAAATTACAGGATGATCTGGCATCTAAATTCGCTACCCGTGTAAAGTTAAAGGTAAGTCAGAACGGTAAGGGCGCAATAGAAATTCCGTTTATGAGCGATGAAGACTTAAACCGGATTCTGGAATTATTAGACTGGTAATGCAAAAGACTAAGCTTTTTATACTGGTTGCTACATTTGCATTTTTTCTGGTGAACTTTGCCACTGCGCAGGTTAAGGATACTTTGCTAAAACCTGCTGATACCTCAAAGATCAAATTATCCAAATCTTTAGATACCGTGGCTAAGAAACCAATAACCAGAAAGGATTCGATGAAAGCCAGGTATGTTAACCCAGGTAAAGTTGCCGGTAGGAAAGCTGTTTTCAGATCGATGATTATACCCGGATGGGGGCAATTGTATAATATTCAATTGCTTAATGATGGTTATGGTACCAGGGCCGGAAAAAGCCAGTTTTTTCAGAAGCTTTACACAGGTGGTAAAATCGCTGCTATTTACGGCGGTGCCACCGCACTTACTTTATCGCTAATGGACAGCCGGAAAAATTATAAACGTTTTTTGGCAGAGGCACAATACCGTGAGGATCATCCTGGCAAAAAATTAGATTTGACACAATACAGCAATCAAGGTATTCTGGATGGGAAAAGTTTATACAAGCGGAATTCGCAGATTGTGTACTTTTCTTACGGCTTGCTGTATGCCGCTAATATTATTGATGCCTATGTTGCAGCCCGCCTGCATTTCTTTAATATTGATGACAACCTTTCTTTCAGGGTAATGCCAGCTGTAATGGGTGCCGATTCTATGTATGGTTTCAATTTGACGCCGGCGCTAAAGTTATCTCTGACGTTCTAATGCCGTAAGCGATCATGGATAGCAATAAAAGGACAAATATTAGGATCGTGATAATTGCGACCTGGACGGTTAGGGTTGCCTACTAAAATAATAACTGAAAAAACAAACATAACGAAATGAAAATTGCGCTTTTAGGATATGGCAAAATGGGGCAGATTATCGAGAAATTTGCAGTAGAACGTGGCCATGAAATTGTTCTCAAAATAACGATTGATAATCAGGAAGATTTAACCAGGCAAAATTTGAAAACAGCTGATGTAGCTATCGACTTCAGCACGCCTGATTCGGTTTTAAAAAATATTGATGCCTGCTTTGATGCAAATGTACCCGTGGTTGTAGGAACAACGGGTTGGTATGGAAAATTGCAGGAAGTAAAAGATGATTGCGATAAAAGTAACAATACTTTGCTTTATGGGTCTAACTTCAGTATTGGCGTAAATTTGTTTTTTAAACTCAATCAAACTTTGGCCAGGCTGATGAATAATTATCCCGCTTATGATGTGCAGGTAGAAGAAATTCACCATACACAAAAGCTTGATGCACCAAGTGGCACAGCCATTACCCTGGCAGAAGGAATCGTGGATAACCTGGATAGAAAACAGGAGTGGTTAAATGAGGTAGTAGGAACTGATGTTGAATTATTTCCGAAAGCCGAACAACTGCTGATCGAATCGCATAGAATCGAAAACATACCAGGTACGCATACGGTGATTTACAGTAGCGAGGTAGATGAAATAGAAATTAAACATACCGCGCATAACAGAGCTGGTTTTGCTTTAGGTGCAGTAGTAGCGGCAGAGTGGTTGAAAGATAAAAAAGGATTTTTCAGTATTACTGATATTTTTGAATAAGCAAAAGGTTTCAGTTAGCAGTTAAAGTTTCTGGTTCGCAGATTAACCAATCAGGAAATAAAACTGTGAAACCACAGTAAAGGATTACAGATAACCGGTGGCCGATTTTATAAATCGCTAAACCAAAAATAAGACATATGAATTATAAATTCTGGCAACGAAAAAAAGATGCCCCAAAGAAGAAAAAAACGAAAACCCGCGAATGGGTTGATGCAATTGTATTTGCCGTTGTGGCAGCAACCATCATCCGTGTGTTTTTTATCGAAGCCTATACCATTCCATCCGGTTCGATGGAGCGATCCTTACTGATTGGCGATTTCCTTTTTGTAAGTAAGGTTAATTATGGCGCACGTATTCCCATGACGCCGGTTGCTTTTCCATTTGCTCACCACACCATGCCTTTAACCACATCTACCAAAGCTTACTGGGATGGCGTTCAGTGGAAATATCGCCGTTTGCCAGGTTTGTCTAAAATTAAAAGAAACGATGTCGTGGTATTTAACTTTCCTGAAGGAGATACCGTTGCTGTAGAAAACCAGGCAGAAAGTTATTATGCTTTGGTACGGAGCATGGGCCGGGAACAGGTGAGGAGTACCTATAGCATTGTAGACCGTCCGGTAGATAAGCGCGAGAATTTTATTAAAAGATGTATTGGTATTCCGGGTGATGTCATTTCGATGCGTAATGGCATTGCTAATGTAAATGGTAAAGATGAACCTTTGAAAAGTACGGGGATGATGCCGTATCGTATTGAGTTTAAAACCATGGACTTTAATTACGCAGCCCTTGATGAGTTTAATTTAAACCTGGGAAGTGTGCCTGCAGTGGCTGCGAATACTTACATCGTAGATGCTACACCCGAAATTGCGGAAAAGCTAAAAACTTTTGACTTTGTAAAATCAGTGACATTGAGTCCTGACCCTGCCGGAGCCGTTCCGGGCGGCGTTTTTCCAAACGATCCAAACAGGGTATGGAACAGGGATAACTTCGGACCGATTAAAATACCTTCAAAGGGTTGGACTGTTAAAATAGATAGCAATACCATGCCATTGTATTACAGGGCAATCAGAACTTACGAAGGAAACAAAGTGGAACAAAAGGCCGGGGTTTGGTATATAAATGATCAGGTAGCCACAACTTATACTTTTAAAATGGACTACTACTGGATGATGGGCGATAACCGTCATAATTCAGCCGATTCGCGTTACTGGGGATTTGTACCTGAAGATCATATCGTAGGTAAGGCTTTATTTGTTTGGATGAGCTGGGATAGCACCGCATCTTTTCTACATAAAATAAGGTGGAGCAGGCTGTTTATGGGAATCCATTAATAGAATATAATTCTTTAAAAAGGGCGGATAATCAAAGATTATTCGCCCTTTTCATTTACGAAGCATTTATAATTAACTTTTAAAAAAAATTAAAAAGTATACAAATGTTTTAAAAATATTTTTTAAGTTTGAATTGTAATCAAATATCATGTCTGTAATTGTCGCTAAAAATCAGCTGCTTAGGGCTGGTGTTATCAAGCATTTGTATTATAAAAAATCGCTTTCGCTTACAGATCTGAGTAAGCTAACGCAAAAGAGTTTGCCTTTGGTTACCGCCGTTGTTAATGGTTTAATAGCTGAAGGTTATATTACAGAAGAGGGTTTTGCACCATCAACAGGTGGCAGAAGGCCGGCAATGTTCCTGATTAATCCGAATCTGAAGAAATATATTGTTGCCATTGCAATGGATCAGCTTACATCCAGGCTAACCATTTATAACCTTTCGAGAAAAATGGTTACACCTATTCAGACTTTAGAATTTGAGCTGTCATCAAATGAGTGTAATATTGGAGACCTTATTGATTTCATCAATAGCAGTATCGATCAATCTAAAATCAACAGAACAGACATTCTAGGAGTTGGGATAGGTATGCCAGGTTTTGTCAATGCTGATGAGGGCGTTAACCACTCTTTTCTTAAAGTTAAAAAGGGAACAACTTTACAAAAATACCTTTCTTCGAGAATCAATTTACCGGTACATATCGACAATGATTCCAGTTTGATTGCACTGGCCGAATTAAATTTCGGAGAAGCCGTTGATTTAAAAGATGTGATGGTTGTCAACATTGGCTGGGGAACAGGTTTGGGAATCATCGTAAATGGCAAATTATACCGGGGTAGTGGCGGCAATGCCGGTGAATTTAGTCATATCCCGCTTTCTGAAAGCGACAATTTGTGTTCTTGTGGCAGAAGAGGCTGTTTAGAGGTTGATACCTCTCTATTAGTAATGGCTAAACGAGCAGAAGAAGCCATAGCTGCGGGCGCAGAATCGAGTATGAAGGCGCTGTTCAATGATAAAAGTAAACATCCTGCAGATCATTTCTTAAATGCTGTACGTGAACAAGATCCGGTAGCCATATCTGTTTTGGCAAAAGCGATTTTTCAATTGGGTAAAGGAGTAGCCACTTTAATACATCTGTTAAATCCTGAATGTATTGTTTTAAGCGGGCGTGGCGCAAAGGCGGGTAAAATGCTTTTGCCGCCGATACAACAAGCCATCCATGAATTTTGTATTCCCCGGATAGCCGAACAAACCGAAATAAAACTCTCTACCCTAACAGATGAAGCCGAATTATTGGCCGCTGGAAGTTTGGTAATCGAATATAACCAGTTCGATTAAACTGGATAGCTAACAAATAGAAGATCAATATTTAACCAAAACCAATTCGATATGAAGAAATAAAGAGGCTCACTGTAAAGTCAACAATTATTTAAACTAATCTTAAACTAAAAATTATGAAAAAAATGTACTTAAAGTGTTTGAGTATATTATTGTTATGTTTTATAACAATAAGTGCTTTTGCGCAAAAAAATGTTACCGGTACGGTAAAAGACGGTACTGGTAACCCTATCCCTGGGGTAAGTATCCTCGAAAAGGGAACTCAAAATGGCACATCTACTAATGCTGATGGTAAATTCAGTCTTACTGTTAAAGAAGGTGCTAAATTGGTTATTAAATCTATAGGCCTGGTTACTCAGGAAGTTTCAGCTTCTAGTAACCTAACCATTGTAATGAATGATGATTCTAAATCTCTTAGTGATGTTATTGTTACGGGCTTTGGTGTTAAAAAAGATGTAAAAAGGCTAAGTTATTCTGCAACAGCTGTAGGTGGTGCAGAGTTAGCACAAGCCAACAATGCCAATGTGGTAAATGCTTTGCAGGGTAAGGTAGCTGGTGTTATGATCAATCAAGGAGCCAGTGGCCCTACCTCTTCATCAAGGATAAGAATAAGAGGTAATTCATCGCTAAGTTCGAATACGCAACCTTTAGTGGTTTACGATGGGATATTATTAGAACCTGGTACTTCAGGAGCCGATTCATGGGGAGATGCTGCAGATTTTGGTAATATCATGAAAAACATCAACTCTGATGATATTGAAAGTATCAGTGTGTTAAAAGGGGCCGCTGCTTCGGCACTATATGGTTCTAAAGCTGCGGGTGGCGTACTACTTATCACCTCAAAAAAGGGAAAAACTTCAAAAGGTTTAGGTGTAACAGTGTCACAAACCAGTTCTTTTGATGATGCTTATAGATTTGTAGATCTTCAAAATGAATATGGCGGTGGTATTTCACCCGTATTTGCAAAAGATGCAAATGGGATGGATGTTGTTGATCAATCAGCAGGTTATTATGTAGGTGGTTATTCTTTCGGTCCTAAATTGGATGGGCGAATGGTTAAAGATTTAGATGGGGTAGTAAGGCCATGGGTAGCGAATAATCCATTAGATTATTTTAACACAGGAAAATTTATAAATACCAACATATCAGTTGAAGGAGCAAATGAAAATACAACTTACCGTTTAGCTTATACCAATTTATACAATTCGAGTGTTTTGCCTGGTAATAACCTAAAACGAGATGCCTTTGCCCTTAGGGTAACAAGGGTAATTTCAAAAGCTATTTCAGTTGATGCCAGTGTAAATTATACGATGTCAAATTCTTTGAATCCAGCAAGGCAGGGAAGTGCAAACAATCCATTATTTGCTTTTACTTATTATAAACCTAGAAACGTTGATTTAAGCGCTTATATAGATAATAACATCAATCCCGTAACTGGTGGCGCTCTAGGTTCAAGCAATCGGAATGTTTATGACCCTTATGGTATCGGATCATTTGCTTACACACTTCAAAATGACAACAGAACGCAAAAGGAAAATAACTTGTTGGCAAATATTGATGTAAATATCAAAATTCTACCTTGGCTTTCTGCTTTAGTAAGAACCAATACAAACTTTTATAACATTGCTTATGAAAGAAAAAATAGAGGTAGTGGTGTTGCCTTTTCAGGTGGTGATTATGAAATTTCTCAAAATACAAATAAATCATACCGCATTCAAGGATTGTTAAATGCAACTAAGCAACTTTCGAATGATTTTGAATTAAATGCATCATTAGGTGCTGAAACCTATCAGAAAAATCTAGGTAATTCTGCTTTTTATAACAGGTCTTACACAAATGGGGGGCTTAAAATTCCTGATGTATATTCAATTGCTAATTCAATTAATCCTGCATCAACAACTGCCTATCCAAATTTAGGTGAGCGTACAGATGCTGTTTATTTGTACGGTGATATTACATGGAAAAATATGCTGACTTTAAATTTTAGTGGTAGAAATGACTGGTCATCAGCATTAACCTATAAAGATGGCCATGGCAATTATTCATACTTCTATCCGAGTGTAGGATTGTCGTGGATATTCACTGAATTACCTGCATTTAAAAATAGTTCAATATTATCTTTTGGTAAGTTAAGAGCATCTTATTCTTATACTGGTTTATCTGCCCTATCACAATATACTAATACAGCTGGTTACTATAGGCTACAAGATGGTACTTTTAATAACGCTGGTGGTGGTAACCAATCCGTTTACGGGTTTAGCGATAATATTCTTAAAAACAATAATTTAAAGAACGAATTAACCAAGGAACTCGAGATCGGAACAAATGTAGGCTTTTTAAAGAACCGTATTAATATTGATTTTGCTTACTATAAGAAAAATTCTTACAACCAAATTTTAAGTTTTGCATTACCACAAGAGTCTGGAGTTAGCTCTCAAGCTCTAAATGCAGGTAATATCCAAAATCAAGGTATTGAAATCTTATTAACTGCAAAACCGATTGTATCAAAAGATTTTAACTGGAATGCCTCAGTAACTTTTACACGTAACCGTAATAAGATCTTAGAATTAGCCCCTGGTGTTGAAAATTATGACCTTGATTTAGCTTTTGGTAATGATATCACTTCTGTGGCCAGGGTAGGTGAAACATATGGCTCATTGATTACAGGTTCTGCTTTTTCATATTACCAAAAGAAAGATGCAAATGGTAACCCAATCGCAAGTCCAAGCAATGGTAAAAAAGTATTGGGTAATACAGGCTACGGAACTACCGGTGGTTATTACACTTTCGTCAGATCTCAGGATTATGATGGTACTAAGAAAAATTTAGGTACTATGATGGAGAATTATCTCGCCAGTACCAGACAAGATTTATCTTATAAAAACTTTACTTTAGGTTTTCAAATAGATGCGAAGATTGGTGGTTTAATGGCATCAGGAACTCACCAATATGGATCAGCCAATGGTTCGTTTGCCAATTCACTTTTTGGTAGAGATGAGGCATCAGGTGGTGTAGTCTATACTGATGCGAACGGTGTGACACAGCACGATGGTATTATTCCTGATGGTGTATTAAATGATGGGTTGAAAGCTAATGGGGTAGATTTAGGTGGAATGACTTATGCCGATGCAGTAAAGCAAGGTTTATTAAAACCAATTCCGGCTTATGCTTATTATGAAAACTTAAGTCAATGGTCGAGTGGAATTAGAGAATATTCGGTTTTTGAAAATTCTTGGGTAGCACTTCGTGAGGTAACTGTTGGATATAATGTTCCTGGAAAGTATTTGTCCAAATTAAAGATAAATACGCTAAGCTTAAACTTAACAGGTAGAAATATTGCTTATTTGTATAAAACTGCTAAAGATGGCATCAATCCAGAAAGTATTTTTAGCAATAGAGCAGGTGCTTTTGCTGAATATGGAGGCTGGCCTTTGGTTAGAAGTTTAGGTTTCAATATCAGGGCGTCGTTTTAGTTATTAAAGAAATATAGATATGAAAACTATAAATAAAAGAAAAATATATTTCCTGATGGTTTTAGCTTTGCTTGTGGCAGGCGGATGTAAAAAGGAAAGTTTTGTTGAAGCAAATTTGAACCCTACCACACTATATGAGATTAAGCCAGAAGATCAATTTCTTCGTGCTGCAGTAGGTTCACAAGACGATTTCGAGTATTTTGCAGATGTTTACCGCGCAGCCAACTTGTGGATGCAATATGCTACTTTGAGTACAGGAAATGGATTGAATTTTAATAATGTTGGTTCACAGTTTAATACGCGTTATGGTAAAATATTTTATGGCAGATTAGGTCCTGCTTTAGTTGATGCGATTAAAAATATCGAATCAATGCCTGATGCAGATAAAAATGCAAGAGTAAATATGAAAGCAATTTCACAGATACTTTTGTCGTACTATGCATTTTACGTAAGTGATATCAATGGAAGTATTCCTTATACTCAGGCCTTTCAGGCGAGATATGGTGGTACGACAACGCCAACTTATGATACGCAACAAACAGTTTTTGCAAAAGTAGATGCCGAATTGAAAGCAGCGGTTGCTACTTTAAAAAGCAACGCAGCCGGACAAATTAGCCTTGCAGGAAATGATCCCTACTTTAATGGTGACGCTACACTTTGGGCTAAAGCAGCAAATGCTTTACGTTTAAAAATAGCCGTACGTTTAATTAAGGTTGATCCTGCCAAAATGAAATCAATCGCTACTGAAGTATTAGCTGATCCGGTACAAATGGCTGGTGTTAACGATTCATGGATGCTTAAAGTAGGCCCATCTTATGCAGATGGTAGCGGTAACTTCAGCCCTGCGAATTTCGCAGCAGGTAAGCCTGTATTGGATTTTATGGTGGCTAAAGGTGATCCAAGGTTGTCTGCATTCTATCGTCCAAACGCAGCAGGAAAATATGTTGGTAGTTTTACAAGTCCAGACGAAGCAAAATTACCTGCAAATGCACCAATATACGCATCACTAGATAATCTGTCACAATTACAGCATAGGTTGTTTACACCTAACTTTAATGAAAACGATGGCTTAGGCGCTGGTACTGGTAAAGGATTTTTTCCTGTACTAACTTATGCCGAATATTGCTTTTTAAGAGCAGATCTTGCAGCCCGTGGTGTTACTACAGATGTGGCAGAAACTTGGTATAAAAATGGAGTATATGCTTCAATTCAATTCTATAGTGATAGAGCTGTTGATGCCAAGGTAGCAAACTTTAATGCAGTAACAACTTCGGCTATTGATACCTATTATAACAACGTTGGTATTAAATTCGATGCAACCAAAGCAACAGAGCAAATTGCTTGTCAGGCTTATCTTGATTTCTTTAGGCAGCCATTAGAGGCATGGGCCTGGTGGAAAAGAACCGGTTTCCCTAATACCACATCAGTATTAGCTTGGTCCGACCTCAAAGCTAATGGTACAACACTTGTTTTAGCACGTAGGGCTGGTATTGATCTGTTAAGTACAACCAATTTAAACTATGCAAATCAACAGGCTGCAATTGCCGAGATGGCTAAAAATCCTGATTTTGGTTCAGGACCAAATGATGCCTTTGGCCGTGTTTGGTGGGATAAAAAATAATCACTAAATTGAAAGAACCCTTAGTAAACTACTAAGGGTTCTTTTTAATTAAAAGCAATGAAATTATTGAATGTTTTTTACCGACTGAGTTTTTTCCTTAACGTAACCCTTGCTCCCTTATGGATTCAAGCTCAAGAAAATTTAGTATCTGTAACGAAACTAAATAAGATCAAACTTATAAATTTAAGTGGCAAAGAAAGTCGTATTAATTTATATAAACCAACAGTGATTGTATTTTTAAGTCCTGAATGCCCATTATGTGAAAACTATTTACCAGGCTTGGTAAAACTTCAAAATGATAATAAAGACATTAATTTTTATGGTGTTATTCCAGGTAACAGTTATTCGTCAAAAGACATAAACGCACTCAAGAATGAATATGGTATTAATTTCGGTTTATTAATAGACAGAAATAAGCAATTGTCTAAATATTTGAATGCTACCACTACACCAGAAGTTTTTTTGATCAATAAAATGGGGGCGATAACCTACAGCGGATTAATTGATAATTGGGCTTCTTCGCTAGGTCAAAAACGTCTGGTAGTTACAGAAAAATACCTTGAACAAGCAATAAAAGATCAGTTAAATGGCAAACAGACATTCAAAAAAACCATTCCTATAGGTTGCTTAATTAACGACATATAATGAGTCTGAAATCTTTATCATTAAAAAGTATTACCATTTTAATAAGCACATTCACTATTTTGAATAGTGTTAAAGCCCAAAAAATAACTTATTACAAAGATGTTGCGCCCATTATTCAAAATAAGTGCCAACCTTGTCATAGGCCTGGGGAAGCCGCGCCATTCTCCTTACTCACCTATGGGGATGTAGCGAAAAGAGCCTCCTTCATTAAAAAAGTAACTCAATCTGGTTACATGCCACCGTGGAAACCAGATAATCACTATCGGTTATTTAAAAACGATAGATCATTGACAAATGAAGAAAAGCAAACCATATTAAAGTGGGTTGATGCTAAAATGCCGGTTGGTGATGCTGGTGAAACACCAAAAGTAGCTGTTAAAACATATATAGAAGGTACACAGTATTCAAGAAAACCAGACCTTGTTTTAAAAACAACTTCAGCATTTAAAGTTTTAGGTGATAACAAAGAGCGGTTCATAGTTTTTAAAATTCCATTTGATATTGGTACAGAAAAAAATGTAGAAGCAATGGAGTTTTTTTCTTCCAATAAAAAAGTTGTGCACCACGCCAACTTTGCAATTCACCCTGTAGCAAGTGACATAGATATTAACCAGGGAGCTGAATTTTTGAATTTAACTGAAGATGACAGAACAAAATATTCGCAGTATTTCCCATTTAAAAAGACAATGACGTATTACGGAGGATGGATTCCAGGAACATCCTACGAATCTTATCCTAATAACTTTGGCTGGGTTATGCCAAAGCGTGGTGTCATATTGTTAACTATACATTATGCTCCAGTTTCAAAAGAAGAAGAAAATATTTCAGGTGTAAATTTCTTTTTTAAAAAAGAACCAATCGAAAGAAAGGTTGAGGTAATTAGCTTAGGGTCGGCCGGCGTTGGTGAAAAGTCTATTGAGCCTTATTTTTTTATTCCAGCGGATTCGGTTAGGAAGTTTGAACTAAAAATTACCACACCGCAAGACCAATCCTTGTTATACATTTGGCCACACATGCATTATTTGGGCAAAGTTTTCAAGTCATATGCTGTTACTCCTCAAAAAGATACTATACAGCTTGTTTCTATTCCATCCTGGGATTTTAGGTGGCAGGAAATCTACCAGTTTGATAAATTGGTGAAAATTCCGAAAGGCTCCATATTAACTATTGAAGGTACTTACGACAATACGAAGGAAAATCCTCATAATCCCAGTAGTCCACCACGAAATGTTTATTCAGCAAATGATATGAAATCTACAGATGAAATGCTGACAATGTTACTTGTGTTTTTGCCTTACAAAGAGAATGATGAACAAATTATCTTAAAATAAAGAGGCCAATTAGCGATCGTGATTTATTTTTTGGCTTGATTTAATATTAATTTCATGAAAATAACAATGTGGTTATCTGCACCCTTATGCTTAGTGCTGGTATTTTTTGTTAAAAATGCCAATGGTCAAATGCCTTTGTTTACTTTATTATCGGCAAAAGAAACCAATATTAATTTTGTAAACAAAGTAGTTGAAACCGATTCGCTGAATATTATGAATTATGAATACCTGTACAATGGATCAGGTGTTGGGGTGGCCGATTTTAATGGCGATGGCTTACCTGATGTTTTTTTTTCAGCCAATGAAGTAGATAACAAATTGTACCTAAATAAGGGCAATTTGAAGTTTGAAGATATTACCAATAAGGCAAATGTAAGTGGCAATGGCACCTGGGCAACCGGAGTGTGCATAGCTGATGTAAATGCAGACGGGCTACCTGATATCTATGTTTGCCATTCTGGTAAATTTCCGGATAACAAACTTAAAAATGAACTATTTATAAACCAAGGGTTGAGGGCTGGAGTGCCGGTTTTTAAAGAAATGGCCGAAGCCTATGGGCTGGATGCTCCCGGAACCCAGTCTACCCAAGCTGCATTTTTTGATTATGATAATGATGGTGATTTAGATATGTTTTTATTAAATCATTCTAATCAAACTTATAAACCTTTCTTAAATACCAGAAAGATACGTGCTACACCTAATATGAAATTTGGGAATCGTTTATTCAGAAACGATTCTAAAAACGGTCAATTTCACTTTACAGATGTAACCTTAACCTCTGGAATCATTAATAATGCTTTGAATTTTGGCTTAAGTATTTCGGTCAGTGATTTAAATAACGATGGCTGGCCTGACATTTATACCTCAAGTGATTATACTGAACAAGATTGCCTTTATATTAATAACAAAAATGGAACTTTTTCAGAAAGTATCCGAAAATCGATTAAGCATATCTCGAAGTATTCAATGGGTTCAGATATTGCTGATTATAATAATGATGGACGTCCTGATATTATTACGCTGGATATGCTACCCGAAGATAACCATCGGCAAAAACTGCTCAAGGGTCCAGATGAATATGATCAATACCATTTGCTAATTGATAGTGGGTATTACCAACAGCAAATGAGAAATATGCTTCACTTAAACGAAGGGTTAGCCGAAGATGGTAGCTTGCGTTTCAGTGAAATTGGGCAGTTGGCAGGTGTTTCCAATACCGATTGGAGCTGGACGCCTTTGTTTGCTGATTTTGATAACGATGGCTGGAAGGATTTATTTATTTCTAATGGGTATTTGCGAGATTTTACCGACATGGATTTCCTTAAGTACACAGTTGCCAATGCGCAAAAAGAATCGCTAAAGCAAGGCAATTTAAAATTCCAGACGTTTGATTTGGTGAAAAAAATGCCATCAAATAAAATATCAAACTACATTTTTGCTAATAACCATGACCTGACCTTTACAAATAAAGCTGTAGAATGGGGTGTATCTGCACCTTCAGTGTCAAATGGGGCTGCCTATGCCGATTTGGATAATGACGGCGACCTGGATTTAATTGTTTGTAATATCAACTCACCCGTTATGATTTATAAGAATAATTTAGAGTTACAGAAATCAAATTATTTAAAAATTAATCTTAAAGGAACAGGATTAAACACAGCAGCAATAGGGGCAAAAATTTATGTCAAAACGGCCGAAAATCTGCAGTTTCAGGAAAAATATGTAGTTCGCGGTTATCAATCCAGCGTAGATCAAAGTATCTGTTTCGGTTTAGGTAAAAATACTGAAATCAATTATGTGAAAATTATTTGGCCAGATGGAAAAGAAAGTTTGATGGAGCATGTAAAGGCAAATCAGGCACTGGCTATTAGCCAGCACGAAGCTATTAGTAATAAAACAAATCTTATTAAAACAAAACCACTTTTTATAGATGCTACAATTGCATCAGGATTAAAATTCAAGCATACAGAAAACGATTTTGTGGATTTTAAGGGAGAAACGCTTTTGCCATATCAATTATCTAAATATGGTCCTGCTTTATGCAAAGCTGATGTTAATCGTGATGGTATAACAGATATTTTTATCGGTGGTGCAATTGGTCAGTCAGGTAGGTTGTTTTTAGGAAATAAAGAAGGTAACTATAGTCAGTCCCCAAGTCAGCCGTGGGAAGAAGATAAAGCTAGTGAAGATGTGAATGCTGTTTTCTTTGATGCAAATGGAGATGGAAGCCTGGATTTATGGGTGGTTAGCGGTGGAAATGAGTATGATGAAAATTCGCCTGAATATCAGGACCGACTGTATTTAAATGATGGAAATGGAATATTTACTAAGGTAAACGATGCCTTGCCAAAAATGTTGAGCAGTAAACAGGCAATTGCCGTTGCTGATTTTGACAAAGATGGAGATTTAGATGTATTTGTGGGCGGCATGAGCAAGCCAGGATCTTTTCCTTTATGTAATAAAAGTTATTTATTAAGTAACGAATCAAAAGGAGGAATTGTTAAATTTAATGATGTAACCAAAGAATTTGCACCTGAATTGGAATATCCAGGAATGGTTATAACAGCCGTATGGCAAGATTTAAATGGCGATGGGTATCCGGAGTTATTGGTTGGTGGAGATTGGATGCCGCTAATGAAATTTAAAAATGATCGAGGTGAGTTACATTATGACAAAGATTCGGGCTTAGCAAGTTCGGATGGTATGTGGAGTAAAATTGTACCTATGGATGTGAATAATGACGGGGCAATTGATTTCATTGCTGGAAACTGTGGCTTGAATAATCAGTTTAAGGCTAGTAGCCAACAACCACTAACTATTTATGCTTCAGATTTTAATGGAGATGGTGTGATGGATCCGATCATGTGTTATTACATTCAAGGTAAAAACTATCCAATGGCATCCAGAGATGAGTTACTCGATCAGATGGTGCAGTTAAAAAAACGATTCTTAAATTATAGTTCCTTCGCAGATATCACAATTGAACAGTTGTTTAAGCCAGAGCAATTGAATCAAAGCCAGAAGTTTTTCTGTAAAAAATTGGAAACATCTGTTTTATTAAACGATGGAAATGGAAAATTTACAATTAAAACCTTGCCTATCGAAGCACAGTTCTCGCGTACTTGGGGCATTATCATAGATGATTTTAATAAAGATGGAAAAGATGACATACTTTTAGTAGGTAATTTTTATCCCTACAGGGTACAGCTCGGTCAGGCTGATGCCAGTTTAGGACTACTTTTAATTGGAAATGGCAAAGGTGATTTTAAACCTCTAGCTCCATATGAATCAGGATTTTATATTGACGGAGATGTTAGAAATATGATTGAGATTAAAGAGAAGACAAACAAAATAATTATTGTTAAAAATAACGACCAGGTTGAACTGCTAAAAACTAATAATTAAACCAAGGTAATGAAGAGATATTTGTTTTTGTTTATTTTCAGCGTTGCAATAAATGCCAACGGGCAGTGGCAGAAAAATGAAAATGACCCTTTGCCTTTACACAGGTCACAAAAAGCACTTTCAGATATCATAGTAAATGACATCTTTTCTCCTCCGGTTGTCAGTAGGATATTTGTTTATGCGAACATCGCCGCATACGAAATTCAGGTTAAAAACTGTAAACATTTTTTATCATTAAGTGGGCAGTTGAACGGCTTTAAGGGCATTCCCTATCCAGACCAAAAACAAGTCAGCTATTCGCTTGCTGCAACATATGCCTATTGGCAAATCGGAAAAAAACTTGTTTTTTCCGAACAAGCAGCCTTAGATAGTTTAGATAGTATACTTTCATGGTATAAGGCTAAGGGCTATCCTGATACGATAGTGAAAAATTCAATTGTATATGGTAAAACGGTATCAGATACGGTGTTAAAATGGGTTGATCAGGACCAGTATAAAGAAACACGTAAATTAAGAAGGTACAGTTTAGTAAAGCAGGAAGGTAATTGGGCACCAACGCCTCCCGGGTATATGGCAGCTGTAGAACCTTACTGGAATAGAATAAGACCCCTTGCTATGAAAGCTGCAAATCAATTTAAACCTGCGGCTCCTCCTCCATATAGTAAAGATAAAAACAGTGCTTTTTATATCAATGCAAATGAAGTTTATACGGTTGGTAAAAACTTAGATAAAGAACAGCTTGACATTGCTAAGTTTTGGGATTGCAATCCATTCTTTTTAAATCTGAACGGGCATATGAATTATGCAACGAAAAAGATTTCTCCAGGAGCACACTGGATTTCAATAGCTGGTATTGCTTGTAGATTAAAAGGTTATAATTATGTTCAAAGTAGTTCTGCGTATGCCTTAACCTGTATCGCACTATTTGATGCTTTTATAAGTTGCTGGGATGAAAAATACAGGAGTAATTATATTCGGCCTGAAACATTTATTAATGCCAATATAGACGAAAACTGGCTCCCAATTTTGCAAACTCCTCCATTTCCTGAATACCCAAGCGGGCATAGCGTAGCGTCAACCGCTGCTGCATTTGTACTGACTAAAATATTTGGGGATAATTTTAAATATCAGGATAATACAGAGGTCGATTTCGGATTACCTGTGCGAAGTTTTACCTCATTTAATCAAGCTGCTAGCGAAGCTGCCATTAGCCGACTTTATGGTGGCATTCATTTCCGTCCGGCTATCGAAAATGGTCAAGTTGAAGGTAGAAATATCGGTGCATATCAAGTCGAAAAAATTAAAATGAAGAAATATTAAGTGTAAATAGCATAACATGAAAAAAATATATATCCTACTAATTGCTTTGATTGCGCTGGTTAAATTTTCAAATGCACAGCAAAATGACATCATGCCACAATCTGAAATTTACGAATGGCCAAAAGATGAAGCCGTAAAAAAGAAACTGGAACACTGGCAAGACCAAAAGTTTGGCATGATCATCCATTGGGGCATATATGCTATTCCTGGAATTATCGAATCCTGGTCAATCTGTTCGGAAGACTGGATTGAAAGAGACAGTACCATGAAATACGATGATTATAAAAAATGGTATTGGGGATTAAGTGAGAAGTTTAATCCAACAGCATTTAACCCCGAGCAGTGGGCAAAGGCAGGTAAAGATGCGGGAATGAAGTACCTGGTTTTTACCACCAAACATCATGATGGCTTCGCGATGTTCGATACCAAGGAAAGCGATTACAGCATTGCAAAAGGTCCATTTGCCAATAATCCTAAAAAAGACGTGGCCAAATATGTATTCGACGCTTTCCGTAAGCAGAATTTCATGATCGGTGCTTATTTTTCAAAACCCGACTGGCATTCTCAATATTATTGGTGGGATAAATACGCTACAGCAAATAGAAATAACAATTACGATATCAGAAAGAATCCATGGCGTTGGAACATGTTCAAAAGCTATACGCAGAACCAGGTCAACGAATTAATGAACAATTACGGAAGTATCGATATTTTATGGCTAGATGGCGGGTGGGTTCGCCCTCGCTCCAGCGTAAATGATGAGGTACTTTCATGGGGTGCGCCAATTCCGGAATGGAGTCAGGATATTGATATGCCTAAAATTGCAGCTGATGCCAGAAAAGTGCAACCTGGTTTGATTGTGGTTGACAGAACAGTACATGGTCAGTTTGAAAACTACCAGACGCCTGAGCAGAAAATCCCTGAAAAACAATTGGATTATCCATGGGAAAGCTGCATGACATTAGGCGGAGCCTGGGGTTTTGTACCCAACGATCAGTATAAATCTGCAAGAGAAGTGGTTCATAAACTGGTAGAAATAGTGGCTAAAGGCGGAAGTTTGCTTTTGGGCGTTGGACCTAAGGCCGATGGGACGTTGCCTGACGATGTGATTAAAAAATTAGAAGAAATTGGGATGTGGACTTCAAAAAATGGTACAGCCATTTATGGAACACGGAATACCAGAAACTACCATGACGGGCAAAACTGGTTTACCCAAAGCAAAGATGGCAAAGCCATCTATGGCATCACGCTATTGAATGGAATTGCACCTAAAGAAATTTCCTGGAAGGGTAGCATCCCCAAAAAAGGGACAACCATTACCTTATTAAGCAATAAGCAAAAAGTAAAATGGAAATTGATGAATGGCAAAGTACATTTTGATCTTCCAGAAACCGACGAGAAAATTGCATTAACTTTCTCTTTTACGCCTGAAACCAACCAGTAATGTTGAAGCAGAGAAGATACTTATGCTTGTGGTCTGCATTGTTTTTATGCAGCAGCCTTTTTGCCCAGGTGAAGAAAAGCCAGTCTTTACCCTATAAAAATCCGAAGTTAAGCATCGATTTAAGGGTAAAGGACCTGATTTCGAGAATGACCCCTGAAGAAAAATTTTGGCAGTTGTTCATGATTCCTGGCGATGTAACCGAACAGAACAAAGATAAATTTAGGCATGGTATTTTTGGTTTACAGGTAAGTGCGGCTGCGCAAGGAACCGGTAATGCGCAACAGATGTTAACTTATAATACCACTGAAGATGGACTATCCCTGGCTAAAAAAATTAATAAAATACAAAAATATTTTGTGGAGGAAACCCGTTTGGGCATCCCGATTATTCCATTTGATGAAGCTTTGCATGGTTTGGTCAGGCAGGGCGCTACAGCTTTTCCCCAATCAATTGGTTTGGCTGCAACTTTTGATACTGGTTTGGTGGGCCGGATCGGTACAGCTATTGGTAGTGAAGCCAGGACGCGTGGCTTGAGAGATCTTTTGGCACCCGTAATCAACATGGCTACAGATGTAAGATGGGGCAGGGTAGAAGAAACTTATGGAGAAGATCCCTATCTAACCACGGTTGTGGGACATGCTTTTATGAGCGCCATTGAAAAACAGAATATCATTGTTACACCAAAGCATTTTATTGCCAATGTAGGCGATGGTGGACGTGATAGTTACCCAATTGAATTGGACAAACATTTCTTGGAAGAGATCCACTTTCCTGCCTTTAAAGACGGCGTTAAAAATGTAGGCATCCGTTCATTAATGACCTCTTACAACAGCGTTTTCGGTAGGCCTGCAACTTCCAATAAGTGGTTGCTCACTAATAAGCTAAAATCGGAATGGGGCTTTAAAGGGTTCGTTATTTCTGATGCAGGTGCCGTTGGAGGTGCCAATGTATTGCATTTTACGGCTAAAGATTATAAAGATGCCACGGCACAATCTATTAATGCAGGCCTTGATGTAATTTTTCAGGTAGATTATAACCATTACAAACTTTTTTTACCCGCCTTTTTAGATGGCAGTATTCCCAAATCGAGAGTGGACGATGCCTTGACAAGGGTACTGAAAGCCAAATTCGAATTGGGACTTTTTGAGCAGCCTTACGTAGATGAAAGTATTGCTGAAAAGATGCTGGGCGATCAAAGTAATCATCAGTTAGCTGAAGAAGCCGCTTTAAAATCTTTCGTGCTTTTAAAAAATGATGATAACACGCTTCCATTAAGAAGTGCAAAGCGTATTTTGCTCCTTGGGGAGGATGCGATCGAAGCCAGATTGGGTGGCTACAGCGGCACAGGAAACCATAAGATCAATATACTGGATGGCCTGAAAAGCGCAGTATCTAATGATGTTCAGGTTAATTATTTAAAAGGCAGCAGCAGAGAACTACATTCTTATCTTCCAGTTGATAGCCAGTTTCTTTCCACGAATGGGAAAACAGGATTAACAGGGACTTATTACAAAGGACTTCTGCTCTCTGGAAAAGTAGTTAAAGAAATTAATGATAAGGTAGTTAATTTCAGTTGGACATTATACCCACCTGATCAAAAGCTCCAACTGGATGATTATTCGGTAAGGTGGGATGGTAAAATTAAAGTGCCACAAAATGCAGATATTAATATCGGATTGGAAGGTAATGATGGTTACCGGTTATATCTTGATAATCAATTATTGATCGACAACTGGGACAAAAAGTCCTTTAATACGAGGACAATTCCTTTTCATTTCGAAAAAAATAAAGAATATGCCATCCGGATCGAATTTTTTGAACCTAAAGGCAATGGTAAGATCAGACTGATTTGGGATTACAATATCAAAAAATCAAATGAAATAGCAGATGCTGTGGCTGCGGCAAAAAATAGTGATGTAATCGTATTTGTGGCCGGGATAAAAGAAGGCGAGTTTTTAGATCGGGCAATGCTCAATCTGCCCGGCAACCAGGAATTATTGTTGGAAGAAATCGTAAAAACAGGAAAACCTGTTATCGTGGTATTAACTGGTGGAAGCGCTATTAATATGCAGCCCTGGTTAAATAAAGTAAGCGCAGTTTTAAATGTTTGGTATCCTGGCGAGGCTGGCGGCAGCGCCATTGCAGCGGTATTGCTCGGCAAGGTAAGTCCATCTGGTAAACTTCCAATTACTTACCCGGTTGATGAATCGCAATTGCCATTGGTTTATAATCACAAGCCTACCGGTAGAGGTGATGAATACAATAACTTAAGTGGCGAGCCGCTCTTCCCATTTGGATATGGACTGAGTTATACCAGCTTTTCTTATCAAAATTTAAAGTTTGACCGTAAAAGTATAGCTAAAAATGAAACTGCTACCGTAAGTTTCGAGTTAAAAAATACAGGTAATTACGATGGTGAAGAAGTGGTACAACTTTATATGAGGCCGCTGATCAGCAAATTAGCACAGCCCGTTCTGGCTTTAAGAGGTTTCAAAAGAGTACATTTAAAAGTTGGCGAAAGCAAGTATATTTCATTTAAGCTGGATAAAGCTGTATTTCAAACACTTAATATCAAAAATGAATGGGAAGTAGCGCCTGGGGAATATAGAATAATGATCGGATCATCAAGTAAAGCACTTTATTTAAAAGATAATTTGAGCGTTAAGCCATAAGAAGCTAGGCTGATGGTTAAAGCATAAACCATCAACGAAATAGTTCCGCAGATTCTGGTTAAATCTGCGGCTTTTTAAAGATTAATCTAATCCATAGTTCTTTAGCGCGATGGAAACATAGCCATTTTGTACAGACATATTAAGATTAGAAAAAGTAATTGTTTTATCGGTCGCATTTATAACTCCAGTAACCGTAGATCCGTTTGCATTTGCTGTGGCAGATACCGGAATATATCCTGAACTTATTTTTACGACTAAGGTCGAACTTGGGCTATAGCTATTAATGTTATAAACATAGGTTGAGGTTGTATTTACTGGTGGGGTCGAAATTGTTGCCGCAATATGAGTTCCATTAAGTATTAATCCATAATAAGTTGGTGTATTGCTCATTGTTGTAACCCTAAAGGAATACGTATATGTAGGATAACCATATAGATAATTCAACGCAACAATGTCATTTGTATTAAATGAGCGATCTACACCATTATTGCATGCAAGCATAAATGAATTCGGTTCGGCAGAAGCGGGGGTTCCAGGTATTTGAATCGCACCTGAAAATCTTTGGGGGTCAGCACTATCATAACTACTACCTTCATTCCCACTCTGCTGTGGACAGCTATAACTCCGGTCGTAATAGTCAGTATGTCTTAGACCTATGCAGTGCCCTATTTCATGCTGAATTACAGAGGTAATATAGCCAACATCTGGGTTTGTGCCAAATGCAGCGGGATTTGTATTTAATCCAATTTGATTAAATGGGTTTCCAGAAAAAGGGAAACCGCCAAAGCCTAGCCTAATGCCCGTAGGCGTAGGACCTTCATTAAAGCCAATGATTTCAATATTTCCGTTGCTGCTAACAAGTTGGAAGTTAATTTTCAGGTTTAAGGAGTTATATCTTCCGATGGCATTACTTGCTGCTGTCGAATAAATAGCTGGTAAATTTGAAACAGAAATTGTTATTGTACGGGGCAAGTTTTGAACCAGATTATAGGTTTGGTACTGCTCTGATTTAGCAATGATTAAGTTTGAAGAGTTTTTGGCCTTACCTAGAGAAGATTTTGGTAGAAAAATATCTCCTTCCACAATATATCCGTCTTTCATAATTGTTATGCCATTGGTATTAAATCCCATTTCTTTAATACTAGCTAATATAGATTCAGGTATTTCACTGTGTTGTTTGGTTTCTATGTTTTGTTTTTTAGCACATGAATAAATCATGAAAATGAATAAAACAGCAAAGAGCGAATAAAGATTTTTTTTGATCATAGTTTGAGTTTATCTTGTAGATTTATAATAAGATTATTTGAAATCTAATTTACATAAATGTATTATTATATGATAATATGTGTGGAATTATATCGTTAAAATAAGTATTATTTAGTAGATGTTATACATATTTAGTTAAGATAGAACAATTCTTATCAGAAATTAATGACATGATTTGATCATTGCACATTCTGTCTGTAAGGTTAAGCTTAGGTCTCTACCGATACCCAAGAAGATTGAGTTTTCGAATCAATAATCATAATGCGAGGCTAAGATTTTTTCTGGTACTTAATCCGTAGAGCTCTTTGGAACGCTGCAGACAAGTTAGGGAAAATAGATTAGGGGACTATAAGAAGATCATGTAATAAAAAGATCTCTCATTACGCTGGGCTTCAGTCGAGACGATTTTTTTGAGTGCTTCTATCCGTAGAGTTAAGCGTAGAATCTCTACGGATGTTGAATAAGATTGAGTTTCTAACTCAACGATCGCAAAAAGTCCCTTGCGGTTAAACAAAAATCAATTATTTTAATTCTTCTAAACCCAATTTTATAGCTAACTCATTCAGGTCTTTTACCACTACATCAATGATCGGAATGCCACTGATTTTTCTTTCCTGTTCAAATTCGTGCTCAGGCTCTCCTGGTATAATAACCTGTTTGTTGGGATCTACTGTTTTTGCACTTTTAAAGCGTTCTATCCAATTATCCAGGTGATTTTTAAAGTCTGCAGCTGGTCTGAAACCATCTACACGCATAGCGCCTAAAAAGTGGCCAAGTCCTTCACCAACCGGATTCGCAGAGGGTTCTAAGAATGCTACAAAAGGAGGTACCCATGGACCATAATTTGCCCCGGATAATACCGCCGATAAAATATCGACCGTTGCACTTAATCCATAACCTTTATGGCTTCCGTGATCTTTATCGCTCCCTAAAGGAAGAAGCGAACCACCGTTTTTTAATTCGTTAGCGTCGGTAGAGTTTTCCCCATTTTTATCCTGAACCCAACCATCCGGGATACTTTTGTTGGCGCGCTGTGCAATTTCCAGTTTACCGTTAGCTGCAGCTGCAGTCGCCATATCTACCACTACTGGTGGGTATTTTCCCGCGGGGAACGCGTAACACATAGGATTAGTACCCAGTAAACGTTCGCTGGCATAAGTAGGTGCAACCAAAGGGCTTGCATTGGTCATACTGATGCCGATCATATCTTTTTCTACCGCCATTAAAGCATGGTAACCTGCGATGCCGAAGTGATTGGAGTTTTTAACCGATACCCAGCCACTGCCATATTTTTCTGCTTTTTCGATAGCAACCTGCATCGCAAAGGGCGCCACAACCAAACCTAGTCCTGCATCGCCATCTACAGTTGCTGTAGTAGGCGTTTCATGTACAATTTTAATGTTCGGGTTGGCGTTGATTCTTTTCTTTTCCCAAAGACGTACGTAGCCACTTAAACGTGCAACGCCATGCGAGTCGATTCCTCGTAAATCTGAGCGGATCAAAACATCGGTCGCTAAACCGGCATGCTCATCAGAACAGCCCATTTTTTTGAAAACATGATAGGTAAAGGTTCGTAGGTTGGTTTCGGTAAAAGTGATGAAGTTCATTTAGTAATATTTGTCGTCACCCTGAATTTATTTCAGGGTCTCAATAGATGCTGAAACAAGTTCAGCATGACGGATCTAAAAAATAAATTATGGCAACAAAACCGTAAAGTCACCGCCTAATGGCTCAAAATTCTCTACGCAAGATGATAGAAAATCTTCTCCATAATTAACATACATGGGTGCAATATTCAAAATCCTTTCCTGCAACGTGCCATTTGGGAATAGTCTCTTCTTTACGTTGTCAATCTGCTGCAAAGCTGTTTCATGTTTTCTTTTTTCTGCCCTGAATAGTTTCTTTTCCAGGTTTGCTAACAAACGGTTGGCTCTTTGTTTTGCCGTATCTGCTGAAACAGAGAGGGTTTTATCTATCTTATAGGCATTTAACTTAATTTGGTCGAAAATGCTGTTAATTGCCCGGGTTTCATCGGCTAAACTGAGCTCGGCAGTTGTGTTCCGTTTTACCCAGATGTTCTTCAGTTCTTCTGCGGGAAGGAAAATATCTTCTAATGAGAACCCCAGTCTGTACAGGTTTTCAGCACTGCGTTTGTCTATCAGTAAAGCAGAATTGCGTAGCAATAATACCGGAAAATCTACCTGATAATAGTCGAAATTTGCTTTCAGCTGCATCCAGTAAGATACTTCAGCTCCCCCTCCAATATAGGCAATGTTAGGTAAAATCACTTCCTGGTACATGGGGCGCATCACCACATTAGGGCTAAACCGTTCAGGATGAGATTCGATTTCGTCTTTTAATTCAGCCTCGGTAAAACTGATTTCGGTATGGTTGACAACATATTGGCCATCTTCAAAAATCAGGCGTTCGCGGAGGTTATCAATCAGGTAAAAGAAATTAATATCACGGCCGTTAACCTGTGTTTTATAACCCAGTTCTTCAAGATTTTTAGAGCTGTTATCTATATTTTTCGCACTATTATGCTGAATAATATCTTCGGTAATAATATTCGCAAACTGCTTTTTTAATTGAGCGTCATCTGCATTTACAATCACCAGGCCATATTTCTCGAATAAGTTATTCACTAAAAACCGGGTCGCATCGGCTAAATTATCATGTTGCAAATAAGCCTGTTCTACCAGTTTGGCAATCCGTTTTCCGTTTTTTGAGATACCAAGGTATCCTTTATATGCGGTTACTGCTGCGGCAACTGTTTTGGTACTTAATCTTCCGGTAGCACCATTGGTTTTCTGGATCCAGCTGATATGTTTCTCATCCACATTAACGTGATTGATCTCATCAAAATCATGATCCTCGGTAGCCATCCAATAAACCGGGACAAAGTTTTTTTCGGGATGGGCCATTTTCAGCTCAATAGCTAAGTTGATGGCCGTTACGATTTTGTAAATAAAATAAAGCGGACCGGTAAATAAATTTAACTGGTGACCGGTCGTTACCGTAAAGGTATTATCAAGGGCTAAAAGCTCTATATTTTTGGTAACCGATTTATTGGGCTTTAAATGCCGGTATTGATCTTGCAAAACCTGAACTAAAGTAGTCCGGTTTCCATGGAAATTTCTGTGTTCAATTGCATGGGCTAAACCCTCCATATCCGGGCGGTAACTGTAAAAAGATTTCAGCTGTTCTTCGTCGTTAATATAATCTAAAACCAGTTTTGAAAATGATCCGGTTTCCTGATAGGAAATATATTTTGCCTGCATGATTTGCGAAAGTAATGCAATTTAAGGATAATTATAAAGTCGCGCCACTATTTTACAATTGTTAAATAATTTTTGCCAGGGTGTCACAGCAATCAGGATAACCATAGTTCTGGCCCAGTTACGGAAAAATAAAAAAAAATAATGATTTGTTTTTCGAGGATTCGTCCTTTCAACCGTAGCGAAGATATATTTTGGCTATGTTGAAAAATCGCTATCCCGACTTAACTTTCGGGATTGCGCTTCAGTGGAGAGGACGATTCTCTATTAAAGATTGCTTTCAATCGCGCCAACTTTTTCACGGTACAGGTCAATCGGACGATCTAAAAGTACAGCAATTACGGTTAATTCAGGATCCAGTTTATCTTTAGGTAGTGGAATGTAAACCATACCAGGTATCTTGCTCCAATATAGTTTGTTATAAATTTCGTGCGGAAGCATAGTGCCTTCACCTACAATCCTGATCCTGCTGATGTTGTTTTTTAAGCCTTTAATGGCAATGGGACCAGTTGGTGTGCCTTCTACAAATAAATAAAGCGTTTGTTTATCGGCAGAAAGTGCGGTGTTGCCCTGGTAATGCCCGCCAGGGATTCCTTTTCCGGTTTTGTAAAGGGCCTCGGCATTTTTGATTACCCAGTTACTAACTTTTTGATCCGCATTTTTAATGCCTGGGTCAAAGTCTAAACCGTCGGCAGGTAAGCTGGTGTTTTGAAATATATTAATGCCGGCATTTAGATTACCGGCCAGTTTATTCAGGCTTAAGCTGGTTAACTCATTTTCTTTGGGCGCGGCATACAGGTCTGCCAGCGAAAGGGCGGCTTGTTTACTATCCGCAAGTTCGATAGGACCATCTAAGGAGACTTTTATAACGGTTACATCGCTGTCGAAATCAGGTTCTTTTAAATTAAGTAAATAATCAGTTTCATTTAATTTGATTGAATGTATCTGCGCTTTGCTGCCAACCATTTCAATTTTGTTGATTTTCGATTTGATACCTGATAGCAAAATGCCATTTTTTGTTTTATAGTCCAGATACAGATATAACACATCTTTGTTTTTGGATAAACTCGTTTTTCCTACAATGTGGCCGCTTGGGATTCCAGCCTGTGTACCGTAAATGGCTTCGGCATGTTTTTGTGTCCAGCGAGCCAAACCTTTTAAAATTTTAACCTGTTCAGGCGCAATGGTTCCATCCGCTTTCGGACCGATATCAAGCAACAAATTACCACTCATACCGATGCAATCAACAAGTGTACGGATAATCATATTCGGCGATTTGTAGTGGTTGTCATAAGGCTGGTATCCCCACGAATCGTTCATGGTGTAACACAATTCCCACTCTGGAGATGCAGGCTTTAACACCGGTACACCCTGCTCCGGTGTATCGTAATCGCCGTGGCCATTTAAACGCGAATTGATAATAACATTTGGATTCGCCTTACGCAGATTTTCCAATATTTGTTTAGCCTGCCATTCTTCGCCGCTATGTTCCCAATCGCCATCAAACCAAACTAAATCCGGATTGCACTGGTTGGAAAGTTCATTGAGTTGTCCATGAAAATAATTCTGGAATTTTTTAAACCGGTCAGGATCTTGCTTATAGTCGTAACGTTTCCTGTCACGCGTAAAACCGTCATAATCAGGATAGCTCCAATCAGGTAATGAAAAATATAAACCTGTTTTAAGACCTGATTTTTTAAGTTCACTTACAAATGGTGTAATTAAATCTTTTTTGGCTGCACTATGCTTTACCGTGGTGGTAGCACCTGGCATTTTGCTGTCCCAAAGTGAAACACCGTCATGATGTTTTGTTGTAATTACGGCATATCTGGCACCACTCTCTTTAATTAAATTTACCCATGTTGCGGGCTGGTATTTAGCTGCAGTAAAACCATCAAGCTGTTTCATGTAAGCGTTATGATTAATGTAGTTGTTAAAAAACGACCAGGATTCGGAAATTCCATTTACGGAGTAGATGCCCCAGTGAATAAAAATGCCCAGTTTAGCATCGGCAAACCACTGCATTTTTTGATCAGATACCTTTGGTTGGGCATAAAGTTTATTGCCAATAAGTAACGGGAATAAAACAAAGAAAAACCTTAAATAACGCATAATGTTGTTTAGTATAGCTAACGTTAAAGATAATATTCTGAAAGTGATTTGGTGTAAAAGATGCGCATTTATGACATTCGGCGATATCTTGAAACGAAAAAGAGCTAACTCTACTATCGTATTTTTGGTGCTGTATAATTTATAAATTCGGTTAGATTTCGTACCGGATGTTATCTTCCGGCATCACTAGCCTAAAACAGATTAAATACCTTGGAAAAAGCTACCTTATTTTACCTGGAAAAACCCGATATCAAAATATCGATGGAATTGTATTTTACTGATCGTGATCAACTTTACTTTGATGGATATGATATTGGAAAATCAGTTGAAGCCATCTGGGGAGATACGGATTATGAATATACCTATACCCTTGAACCAGAAGAGGTAGATAAGTTTTATCAAATCTTTAATTTAGAACCAGGGGGATAAGTCTGGTTTATTATTCGCTTTAAAGCAGCGGTTTAGTGGTAATAAGGCCTATTCGCTGTTTGGCGAATTTATGAATGCGAATCACATAGCCTATACTGCTTTGTCCTGGAGCTGAAAAGCATAAATAGTTAACCTTTGTTAGGAAACAGTGCATCGGTAATAAATAACCAGTTCTTATTTTAAAAAAAAGCCGCTCTGAATAATCAGAACGGCTATAAATATTTGGTTTATGTTTTACCATTTTTTACGGCGTTCGCCACTTCCACCTTCACGGTTTCCGCCTTCTCTACGTCCGCTTCCACCTTTTTCATCACGGCTACGTCCAGAGAAATCTCTGAAACCGCCACCGCTGTTTCCACCTTCACGTCTTCCGCTGCCGCCAGAACTTCTTCTGTCGCCACCACGGTAACCACCGCCGCTTCTGCGTTCGCCGCCGAAACCACCGCCACGTCTTTCACCGCCACCGCGTCTTTCGCCAGCGCCTTCACCACGACCGCTATCTCCGCTTTTCTCAATACGTACCTGGCGACCGTTAAATTCAACTGATTTAAAGCCTTCAAAAACTTTGTCTGCAACAGCATCTTCTACTTCAAAGAAAGAGAAAACACCTTTTAAATCAATTTTACCAACGCTTTTGCCACCAATTTTACCGTTGTTACAGATAAAAGATAACATATCGCCCCGGGTAAATTCATCTACAGAACCTAAATTAATAAACAAACGGGTATAGCCTTCGCTACCGCGTCCGCGTCTTTCGCCACGCTCACCTCTTTCACCACGATCTTCACCTACAGCAGCATTTAAATCAGGCGCTTTGGCATAATAATCTAAGAAACGGTTAAATTCCAGCGAAGCAAAACGTTTAATCACATCCTCTTTAGATAGATCTTTAAATTCATCCATAATACGAGGGATGTACTGATCGATCTGTTCGTTGTTAACCTCTACATTGTGTACTTTGTGTACCAGTGAGAACAATTGTTTTTCGCAAACATCAAATCCTGTAGGCAGTTCGGCTTTGGTAAACTGTTTACCGATAATACGCTCTAACTGACGGATTTTGCCCAGTTCTTTAGAGTTGATGATACAGATGGAGATACCGGTTTTACCTGCACGGCCGGTACGGCCAGAACGGTGGGTATAACTTTCAATTTCATCAGGTAAAGAATAGTTGATTACGTGCGTTACATTGTTTACGTCAATACCGCGTGCAGCCACATCAGTAGCAATTAACAATTGCATGTTACGCTCACGGAAACGCTGCATTACCTTATCACGTTGTTGTTGCGATAAATCGCCGTGTAAAGCATCAGCATTGTAGCCGTCTTTAATTAAGTGTTCTGCAATATCCTGGGTATCTAATTTCGTTTTGCAGAAAACAACGCCAAAAATATCAGGGTTAAAATCTACAATTCGTTTTAAGGCAGCGTATTTATCACGTGCACGAACGATGTAATATTCGTGTTCGATGTTAACGTTACCAGTGTTTTTTGTGCCCATGGTTAGTTCTACAGGGTTATCCATATAGTTTTTAGCTATACGGCGAACTTCCGACGGCATGGTAGCCGAGAATAACCAGGTTTTTTTGTCATCAGGAGTGGTTGATAAAATGTCGTTGATGTCGTCCTGGAAACCCATGTTCAACATCTCGTCAGCTTCATCAAGCACCACATATTTAACATTTGAAAAATCAATCGCCTTACGGCCAATGATGTCCAACATACGGCCGGGCGTGGCCACTACGATCTGAATTCCCTGACGGATTTCGCGTAGTTGTTGCATAATGTTCGCGCCACCGTAAACGGCAACAACGTGGGCATTAGCAATGTTTTTAGAAAAGTTTTTAAGGTCGTTAGCGATCTGTAAGCATAACTCACGGGTAGGGCATAAAATTAATGCCTGTGGTTTGTTAACTTTAAAATCGATTAGTTCTAACAGCGGCAAACCAAATGCGGCTGTTTTTCCTGTTCCTGTTTGGGCCAAACCAACAAAATCATTAGTGCCTTCTAACAGTACAGGAATACTTTGCTCCTGAATCGGCGTTGGATTTTCGAATCCAAGGTCCTTTACGGCATTAACGACGTCATCACTTATCCCCAATAATTGAAATGGGTTTGTCATTCGTCTATTTATTTTTAATTGAGCCGCAAAGGTACGGTTAATATTTTGTATTTCACAGAGAATCAAGTAAATAGTTTTTTAGGCTAAATGTTTGGAAATAAGGACGAAATAGGATGATTAAAAAAATAGAAAGAAAATGGCGGGCTGGCAAAGGGCAAATTGTCGCTTAAAACCTTTAAACGGATTACCGCATTAAAACTTGATTTCATTAGTGGCTGAAATCAGGATTTGATCAGTACCGATCAATTTTAATTAGTTATCCGGCCCTCAAAATTTTTTCCATCGCTTTGCCTTTAGCCAATTCATCAACCAATTTATCTAGATAACGCACTTGCCTGGTCAATGGATACTCAATTTCTTCAATCCGGTAACCACAAATCACACCGGTAATCAAATGCGCTTTCGGATTGATATTAGCTTGTTCGAAAAAGTCTTTAAAGGTTGTTTTCTGTTGGATGTGTTTTTGGATTTGTTCTTCTTTGTAGCTTGTTAACCAGTTAATTACCTGGTGCAGCTCTTCAACTGTTCTTCCTTTTTTCTCAACTTTTGTAAGGTAATGCGGGTAAACAGATGAAAAAGTCATTTTAGCTATTTTTTCATTATGCTCCGGGGTTACCTTCATTGTATTCTTTTAATTTCCTTTTCCTTTGACAATATTTATAAGTAGTGGATATAAATCTAAAATTTATTGATAAATTGATCTATTCTCCTTTTGTTCTCTTGCTGCAGTAAAGACGGATACAGATTCATGAGTATGTTTACAAACATGGTAATGCCGCCAGATTTAAATTTGAAATTGTAAAAAGCAACAATTGCAAAACAAGTTACAAAAATAAACGCAATTAAATGATCTGTTTCCGATGTCGTCATCTCAGCACGTAATTTAATTAAATCAGCCTTGTCAATCTTGCCTTTAAGTTTAAGTTTTTGATTGAAAAATTTGAAAAAAGTATTTTTCACTATCCATTTAAAAACAGGCAATCCAATAATTTTATTCAGTTTTTCACTTTTAATAAAATTAAGGTGATTTAGGTGATTGTGATAAAAATCAGTTTTTCTGATGAAAGCGTTTATCAACATGCCGACAATCCATGAGATAAAGGCAATCGAGATACTGAAAGATAGATATTTAATAATCATTTTAAAATCAAACCCTTAAGCAAGCTCTGAAAGCCCTTGCTGCATAATAAGATTCTGCGCCATTATGATAAGTGAAAACTTTTCCATAGCGGTAGTCGCAAAACAATGCACCGCCCAGGTTTCTAATATCATCAGGTGTTTTGATCCAGCTGGAGGTTTTACTGTCAAACTTGCCAAATTGCTGTAAATAATGATATTGTGTTTCGGTTAAAAGTTCAACACCCCATTCATTTGCAAGATTAATGGCGCTGTCTTTTGGCTTATATTCTTTTCTTGATGCCAGCGCTTCGGCATCATAACACACACTTCTACGTCCTTTTGGACTTTCAGCGGCACAATCGAAAAAAAGATAAATACCGTTTTTGTTGTCAAAATCAACTACGTCCGGTTCTCCACCGGTTTCTTCCATTTCATTCAGTGCCCAAAGTTTCTGCGGATTGGCTTCCAATTTATTCAGTACAAGTTGCCATTCCATATCCTCGTGCCGGTTCATGTTTTTTTCGAAACGTTGCTTTAATAAGTTAAGCAATTCACGGGTTTGATCTGTAGATAACATTCGGTTTTTCATCATGAAATCGATTAAACTATCTCAACCTTTCAGCAGAACGGATCAGCCTTTCATCTTTATTGATGCCAAAAATAGCCAGTACAATAAAGAGGATCGCTACAGCTGGCAGGTAAGCGCCGATACCAAAATTAGCACTTTCTATGCCGCCAGGAAGTTCTTTTACATAAATGCTGCACCAAAAAGCAAACCCGGCAATAGCTGCAATGGTAAATACTGCAATCCGTTTTTGCTGAGTACGTTTTTTAAATCTGAAAATGTTAATGAAGCACAGCAATATCAGTACTGAGTGTGTAATGATTAAGGGCAGGAAAACGTCAACATTTAGTACCTTTCCGCTTTTTCCATTAACAAAGTAATGCAGGCCATTTGTGAATACCTGATTTTCATCACCACTGACAACTTTTGTTGCAATTGGTAAAAAAAGCATTAAAATAAGGGTTAAAGTGGCTAAAAAAAGCCAGATAGATTGTATTCTTTGTATCATGAATGTAAATATATTAGAACAAATCTAGCCTTTTTTGATAAAAGAAAGAAGATTAAAGTTAGTGGATAGGAGTGAGATTCGTATATAAGAAGCATTAATGACTGTTTGTGACGGGAATTTGCGCTGAGTTACAAACGCCCAACTCCAAACTCTCGCCTTCGCACTTTGCCCTTTGGCTGTTAAACTGTACTTTTGCATCGTTTTGAGTAAAAAAAGGTATTTCATCCAATTGGCATACGATGGCAGCTTATACCATGGCTGGCAAACGCAACCTAACGCGATCACCGTTCAGGAATTGTTGGATAAGGCGATGTCTGTTTTTTTTCGGCAGCCTATCGAAACATTGGGCTGTGGAAGAACCGATGCCGGAGTGCATGCCACAGATTTTTATGCACATTTTGATGTTGAAGATGTAGAAGAACTTAAGGTGCTGAATGCCATAGCCGGCATCAATGCCATGTTGCCCTATCAAATTGCTGCAAAAAAAATAATACCCGTACATCCTGATGCCCATGCCCGCTTTGATGCGACAGCACGTGCTTATCAATATTATATCCACTTTGCAAAAGATCCTTTTAAGGTTAACAGGTCATGGTTGGTAAAAGATCCGCTTGATGTGGGAGCCATGAATGAGGCTGCTGCTGTTTTGTTAAATTATACCGATTTCTCCTGTTTCAGTAAATCGAATACCCAAACTTTTACCAATAATTGTAAAATCACTAAAGCGGTATTTGAAGAACAGGAAAGTGGCCTGGTTTTTACCATACAGGCAGATCGTTTTTTGCGGAACATGGTGAGGGCCATTATGGGTACTTTGGTGTCGGTTGGTAAAAAAGAAATAAATTTAGCTGCTTTTAAGGCAATAATAGAAAGTAAAAACCGTAGCAAGGCTGGGCAATCGGTACCTGCATGTGGTTTGTATTTAGTAAAAATAGAATATCCATATTTGAGGTAGAAGGCCGCGAGTTAAGGCGGAAGGTGCAGCGACCGTTATAGAAATAGTGATAAAAGATAGTATAATTTAAAATTATTAAGAAGGTGTCAGGCCTTATACCCTAAGCCTTACGCCCTAAACCCTAAACATGGCAGTTACAGGCGACGTATATAACACCGGATTACTGAAACGTATTTTTAAATATGTAAAGCCTTACCGTGCCGTTTTTGTGTGGTCGGTTATTTTAACCATTTTGCTGGCAGCCATTTCACCTGTACGCCCGTTTCTGATCAAATACACACTCGATCATTATATTTTAAATGGAAATTACGATGGCCTGGTAAATATGACGATGCTGATGGTTTTTATGCTCGTTTTGCAGAGTTTGATCCAATATAACCATACGCTGTTAACCAATACATTAGGGCAGTCTGTTATCCGTGATCTGCGGATCAGTGTTTTTAACCACATTACCAGGTTGCGGCTCAAGTTTTTTGATAAAACACCAATAGGTCAATTGATCACCAGAACGGTTTCAGACCTCGAAACCATTGCTGATATCTTTTCGGAAGGTTTAATTTCCATGATCGGCGACAGTTTGCAGGTAGTGGTTATTGTGGGCGTGATGTTTTATACCGATTGGGAATTAAGTTTGGTTGTGCTTTTGCCCATTCCATTGCTGATTATGGCTACAAGGAAATTTCAGAAAGCGATTAAGGTTGCCTTTCAGGAAATTAGAAATGAGGTTTCAAACCTGAATACCTTTTTGCAGGAGCACATTACCGGCGTTTCTATTGTGCAGTATTTTGCCAGGGAGAAACAGGAATACAGGAAATTTTATGCCATTAACAAACGTTATCGCGATGCGAATATCCGTAGCAATTGGTACTATTCTATATTCTTCCCTGTAGTTGAGCTGATTTCGGCCATGTCATTGGGTTTATTGGTATGGTATGGTGCAAAAAGCATTCTTTCCAAACCCCTGGATGTTACGCCCGGCACCATTACACAGTTTATTATGTACCTCGGTATGGTTTTTACGCCCATCCGCCAACTGGCAGATAAATTTAATACCCTGCAAATGGGTATGGTGGGTGCAGAACGCGTTTTTAAAGTTTTAGATACCGACGAAACTACCCCTAACAACGGTAAACAAAAACCTGCCAAACTGGAAGGAAATATTAAGTTTGAGAAGGTCTGGTTTGCGTACAATGACGATAACTATGTACTAAAAGACCTCAGTTTTGAGGTTAAAGCTGGTGAAACTGTTGCCCTGGTTGGGGCGACTGGTGCCGGTAAATCTTCTACCATTAATATCCTGAACCGCTTTTACGAAGTGAAAAAAGGAGATATCACTGTTGATGGTATCCATATTGAAGATTTTGAACTCGATTATCTCAGAAACCACATTGCCACGGTTCTTCAGGATGTTTTCTTGTTTTCAGACACCATTTTAAATAACATTACGCTTAACAACCCTGAAATTACGATAGAAGAAGTGGTAAATGCAGCCAAAAAAGTAGGTGCACACGATTTTATTGAACGTTTGCCTGGCGGGTATCAGTATAATGTGATGGAAAGAGGCGCCACACTTTCTGCAGGTCAGGCGCAGTTAATTTCCTTTATCCGTGCATTGGTCCATAATCCGGCTATCCTGGTTTTAGATGAGGCCACCTCGTCGGTAGATACTGAAACCGAGTTATTGATCCAGAAAGCCATTGATAATTTAATGGAGGGCCGTACCTCAATTGTAATCGCCCACCGCCTGTCAACCATTCAAAAAGCCGATCAGATTATTGTGCTTGATAAGGGGGAAATCAAAGAAAAAGGCACACATCAGCAGTTGTTAAAACTGAATGGCTACTATAAAAAGCTTTACGATCTGCAGTTCTCTTCAAAAGGGATTGCCAAAGTGTAACAATTGCAATCCATTCTTGAAATTAATTTGACCTACACGCTCATTATCATTACTTTGCAATAGCGAGCGATGGCTTGCTAACATATCCCTGATATTTCATGATGTTCTGATGATAAATTTGATATCCATTTTTAGACAATACCTGTTTTTCACATTAACGCTGCTGCTTTCAATAACGTTACGGGCACAGGAAGCTAAACTCCCTACCAAATGGACGGTTTCTGCTGCTACGGCAAAAGTGCCTTTCCCAGATTATCCACGTCCACAGCTCCAGCGCAAAGATTGGCTCAACCTAAACGGCAGCTGGGATTACATTGGCGGAAAGAATGCATCATCGGCCCAGGCACCTAAGCAGGCGATAGAATTTTCTGGCAAAGCTGAAAAAATCCTGGTGCCTTACTGTCCTGAATCTTTTCTCTCTGGCATTGAGCGTAAGCAGGAAATTAATATGTGGTATAAACGGGAGTTTGAGATCCCTGCTAACTGGAAAGGGAAAAGAGTTATTGGACATTTTGATGGTGTGGATCACAATGCAACGATATTCGTCAACGGAAAACTTGCCGGCCGCCATTCAGGTGCTTATGATGCTTTTGGTTTTGATATCAGCACGTTTTTAAAGAATGGTTCCAATACACTGATTGTGGCAGCCTATGATCCCAATGATGGAAAATCACCTTCTGGTAAGAACGGTCCACGCGGCGATTATACTTTCAGTTCAGGTATATGGCAGAGTGTGTGGCTGGAACCAGTTGCCAATACGTATATCGAACAGATCCGCATTACACCCGATGTGGAAAATAAGCGGCTTATTCTTTCAGTTAAAGCAGTTGATGGCCAGATTGAGGCTACCGCATTTGATGGAAAAAAAGCCGTTTCGCAGATAAAGGGGGCAGCTGGAACCCGGTTATTTCTCCCGATAAATCAACCAAGGTTGTGGTCGCCGGATGATCCTTTTTTATACGACCTGAAAATTGTGCTCAAAGATAAAAACGGGAAAGTAACCGACGAGATCATGAGTTACTTTGGGATGCGTGATATTGGGCTGGGTAAAGTCAATGGTGTAGTAAGGCCGCTGCTGAACGGGAAGTTTGAAATGCAGGTGGGTTTACTGGATCAGGGCTACTGGCCAGACGGGATTTTAACCGCACCAACTGAAGAAGCGCTGAAATCTGATCTTGAGTTTACCAAGAATGCAGGTTTTAACCTCATCAGAAAACACATGAAAACTGAACCAAAACGTTTCTATTATCTGGCTGATAAAATGGGGATAATGGTATGGCAGGACATGCCCGCCATGTGGTACCAAAACGAGGATACATTGAAAAATCGAAGCGTTTTCAGAAAAGAACTTAAAGCGGTAATGGATGATCTCTACAATTCACCATCAATTATCAGTTGGGTACCCTTTAACGAAAACTGGGGTGCATTTGATGTTAAGGAGATCACCGCCTGGGTAAAAAAATATGATCCATCCAGACTGGTTAACGGCAATTCCGGGTTTAACAATAATCCTGGGTATCAGAAACCGCTGGGCGACCCTGGGAATGGTGATTTTGTAGATACGCATATTTATATTGGCCCGAACGGGGCATCACAACCAGATGAAAATCGTGCCGCTTCATTGGGAGAATATGGTGGTGTCGGACTTTTTGTGAGGGGGCACATGTGGCCGGTCGAAAATAATGCATACGGATACGAACCGACTGTCAGTGCGCTTACGGATCGTTATGTACTGCTGATGCAGCAGGTTGAGCAGTTAATGCTTTATAAAGGCCTGAGCACAGCCGTTTACACCCAGACTACAGACGTTGAACACGAAATAAATGGTTTACTTACCTATGATCGCGAGGTGGAAAAAATGGATGTCAAACGTGTAAGGGAAATTAACCGGGCAATTATCGAATCTGGCAGGACCCTTGGCTCAGCTAAGAAAGATAATCGCCTAAGAAAATAATGTTTTGCATGTTTGTGGATATTCAATTCCCGTCTGGATGTATGATATAATTCCTTAAAAATGACTATGTTTGGTTTCGCAACCCACCTAATCATTGAATATTGAAAGAAATAATGAGCATGATCATGCCCTTTTTGACTTATTAAAGCAAGGAGATGAGGTTGCGTTTGGCAAAATTTATACGTTGTATTGGATCGAACTCTATAATGCAGCCTACAAGCGCCTGCCCGAAAAAGAAAAATGCCAGGATATCATTCAGAATATTTTTACCGACCTGTGGAACAGAAAAGCTGAACTCGATTTAGCAAATCCGGTGGCTTATCTGTATACGGCGGTCCGGTTTCAGGTGTTAAAACATATTGCCAGAAGTCCAAAAAACAGCTTTTTTGGGGAGTCTTTCGAAAATAATTTAATTTCTCCTTTACAGGCCGATGGCATACTATTAGAAAAAGAAGTGGCCGAACTAATAACCTTGTTCATCAAAGCACTTCCTGAAAAACGCCGTAAAATATTTGTAATGCATTATTTTGAAGGGTTATCTACAGCCAAAATTGCTTTTGAACTTAATATTTCGCAAAAAACCGTTCAAAATCAGTTGACTGTCGCAACACAAGCACTTCGTTTAAGGCTTACACATCTCTTTTTGCTTGTTTCGGCTGTAATAGCTGCCATTTCCTAATAAGTTTAAGTTCTTTTTTAATTTTCTTTAAAATATTTTAAATTTATTTTGGGATATTTTATGCTTTCCGGTACATCTATATAAAGCCGGAAAAAATGAATGCCTTCAAACCTCAAAAAGAATTACAAAAAATCATTCAGCGTTATGTGTCAGGTACGGCTACGGCAGATGAAATTATTTTTGTAGAAAAATACTATCAGTATTTGGATAAAAATGCTGATATTCTTGATCAGCTTAATACCGAAGAAATAGCTAAAATGGCTGCTGATAATTTCTCGGCGATTAATGCTAAAATTAATGTTGATCGAAAACGTAAAACCATCCGTTTATATCAGTATGGCGCAGCAGCGGCTATTTTGCTGATTATTTTTGGACTCACCTTCGCTTTTTTTCATCAAACCAGGCCATTGCTCAAGCCTGAATTGGTCACTCAAAAATCCCTGGATGTCCTCCCAGGTAAGGATAAAGCTGTTTTAACCCTTGCTGATGGTTCAAAAGTTGTTTTAGATGAACATACTGCCGCTAATATTAGCGAAAAAGATGGTCTAAAAATTTCAAAGACAAAAGAAGGGCAATTGGTATATACTGTTTTAAACCAAAGCAATCTAAAATCAGGGTCAAAAATTGCCTATAATACCATTCAAACGCCTAAAGGTGGTCAATACCAGGTGATTTTGCCAGATGGCACAAAAGTTTGGCTAAATGCTGCATCCTCTTTAAAGTATCCAGAGGTATTTAGTGGGAACGAACGTAGTGTAAAACTTATGGGAGAGGCCTATTTCGAAGTAGCTAAAAATAAGGCACAACCTTTCCATGTCAAAAGTCATCAGCAGGATGTGGAAGTGTTGGGTACACATTTTAATATCAATAGCTATTTAGACAACAGTACCATTAAAACCAGTTTACTCGAAGGTCGTGTTCGGATCAGCAATGGCCAGTCCGTAAAAATTTTGAAACCTGGCGAGCAAGCCATTGCAGAGGTTTCGGGTAACGGTATCAGGCTGGCAACTGATGTAGATACAGACGAGGAGATAGCGTGGAAAAATGGTTTGTTTCAATTTAACAATGCCGATCTGAAAAGCATTCTGAAGCAATTAGAAAGGTGGTACGATGTTCAAATCGATTATCATAGTATCCCGAATAAAAAATATAACGGTATGGTTCCACGTAAGGCCAAACTATCTGAAGTATTAAAAATGCTGGAGAAGACGGGAAATATCAGGTTCGAAATAGGCCAGGGAAAGAAGTTAACCGTATTGCCAGAAAAATAATTGCCTATCCCAGAACGGCTTTCTCAATTAACCCACAAATAACCTAATCAATTTAAATTTAAACCAAACTGAATGTATGAACTTTTACACTCAAAGTAATCGGCCCAATGCCTTAAAGGCTGCAGGGCTGGTTACAAGTTATTTTAACCTAACCTGTATTAGAACAATGAAACTTTTTGTTGTTTTAATAACGGTTTTATGCTTACAGGTTAGTGCATCGGCATTTTCCCAGAACATTAGCATAAACCAAAAAAACGTGCCTCTTGTACGTGTTCTGAAAGAAATTAAGAAACAAAGCGGTTATTTTTTCCTGTATGATGCAGATTTGATTGAAAAACTGGCAAAACCGGTAACAGTTGATGTTAAACACGCCGAAATCAAAGAGGTACTTGCACAGGTTTTAAGATCACAGCCTTTTAGCTGGGAAATTAAAGAAAATACCATTTTAATTATGCCCCTTGCCAGGAGCAACAATGTTAAAGCAATTGATGTAACAGGTAAAATTGTTGATGAGAATGGAAACCCCATGCCTGGCGCTTCGGTAAAGGTTAAGGGGCAACCGGCTGCTTCAGTTACCGATAGCGATGGAAATTTTATCATTAGAAATGTAGACGAAAATGCGGTATTGGTTATCTCATACATTGGTTACACGGATAGAGAAGTAATGGCAAAGTCACAGATGGGTACGTTGAAATTAACGCCATCAGCAGGCACTTTAAGTGATGTGGTGGTGACGGGTTATACCAACTATACTAAAACACAATCAGCTGCAGCGAGTTCTTTGGTTACTGCTGATAAAATTAATACAGTTCCGGGATTAACAGTCGATCAGATTTTACAAGGCCGTGTACCTGGAATGAGTGTAATTTCCACCACCGGACAGCCGGGTCAAAGTGCATCAGTTGTCATTCGCGGTATTGGAAGCGTGAACGGTTCATCCACGCCATTATTCGTTTTAGATGGTGTGCCGATCGAAGCCGGCTATTTCCAAACCATTAACCCGGAAGATATTGAATCGGCAACGGTGTTGAAAGATGCATCCGCAAAAGCACTATATGGTTCAAGAGGATCGAATGGCGTAATTGTGCTTACGAGCAAAAAAGGTAAGGCAGGTAAAATTGCGGTTAATTATACTTCACAATATGGTTTCTCTAATTTAAGCAGGCCAAATTTCGAGATGATGAACACTGCTCAGCGTTTACAGTTCGAAGAAGAAATTGGCGCAACTTTCGGTCGTAATCTCGGCCCGGGCTGGACATACTCTCCTAAAAACCCAACTTACGCTGCAGGAACCGCAGCATCACGTGCACGTGCTGATTATATCATCGACAGTTTAAAGCAGATCAATACCGATTGGAGAGATATTTTCTTCCAGCGCGGTAAATTTCAGGAACAACAAGTGAGCATTAGCGGTGGAAATGATAAACTTCGCTTTTACAATTCATTAAACTATTATAGTCAGGAAGGCGTAGCGAAACGTACCGGATTGGATCGTTACTCATTAAGAAGTAATTTAGATTTTAATGATGGTAAATTTAGCGGAAGTACCAATGTGTCTATTGGCTATTCGCAATCAAGCTTTACTGAAGGTGAGGGCGGAACAGGCGCTGGTACGGCTATGGCTTCGGTTTATTATGCTTTGCCTTACGAAAAACCCTATGCATCTGACGGTACGTTGGTACACCCGGGAAACAGATCCCAATATTTCATCTTAGATCAGCGTGAAGGAAGTCAGGCTTTAGAACGTTTACTGAATTCATCAGATAAAACAGAACAATTAAAATCCATCATCAGCACTGCTTTTGCCTATCAGATTTTACCTGAATTAAAAATAACGACCAGGGCCGGTATTGATTACCGCCAGTCAACTGACCAGCAATTCATTAATCCGGATTCTTATTATGGATCAAGAAGTGTAGCCAATACATTAGGTGGAAAAGGTCGTTTAACTGATGCGAGCAGAAGAAACTTTAATATTATTTCAACTACCGGCTTAACTTACGCGAAGAAATTCAATGACCTTCATGACTTTGAAGCTTCTGCTTTTTATGAATACGTTTACAATAATTACAATTCATTTGGTTTTAGTGCTTACGGTATCGATGGTCGTTTACCGGAAACACCGGCAGGTGCAACAAATGGCAGCGCGACATTTTTGCCAAGTACCACTGGTGGAAAAACTAAAAATGCCCTGGCATCTATCATGGGCATAGCCAGATATACTTACAATGATAAATATACCTTAACAGGAAGTTACCGTTACGACGGATCGACCAGGGTAGCACCGGAAAATAAATGGCACGGTTTCTATTCATTCGGTGCAAACTGGAATGTTAAAGGAGAAGAGTTCTTAAAGAATAATGAATTAATTAACGATTTGCGGCTAAGAGGAAGTTACGGTATTACAGCAAGTCCGTTCGGTGGCGATTTCTTGTATTTACCAACTTACGCAGTGAATACCTCTTATGGTGGTGCTCCGGCATTAAGAGCAACTACCCCGGGCAATGATGCTTTTGACTGGGAATACGTGAAAGAATTCAATACTGGTTTTGATTTAGCGGTATTCAGCAATAGGTTACGCGTTACGGTTGATTATTATAATAGAAAAACTACTAATATGTTCATCAATCAACCACTTTCTGCAACATCCGGCTTCCTTGAGTTAAACCTGAGTGCTGGTATCATGAGAAACAGGGGAGTGGAGTTTGAGGTAAGTGGAGACGTAGTCAAAAACCGTGATTTTATCTGGACTATTGGCGTAAATGCGGGTTATAATAAAAACAAAATTTTGCATGTTACCGATTTGGTGGATTCATATCCTGATGGTGATACGCGGATTTTAAAAGTAGGGATGCCTTATGGCACTTATTATGCACCAGATTGGGCAGGTGTAAATCCGCAAACGGGAGAGCCTCAATATTATAACCTTGATGGATCGATCACAACTACCTATAATGTAAACACACAAAGCAACACCAATTCCGGAAGTTTATACCCAACATTTACGGGAGGCTTTAATACTTCATTAAGTTACAAAGGCATTACTGCATCAGCGTTGTTTTCTTTCGTATCAAACGTAATGCGATGGAATAATGAAGATTTTTATAATGAAAACCAGCGATACGCCACCAGTAACCAAACGGTTAGGATGCTCGAAAACAGGTGGCAGGTTCCTGGAGATACAGGAAATGACGCGATTTTACAAAAATTCGATCTTCCAAGAAACTTCACCTCAAAAGATATTCAGGATGCTTCATTCCTTAGATTGAGAAATGTAAATGTGGGTTATTCCTTACCAAAAAGTTTATTGGAAAAAACCAAAATCATCAGAGGTGTTAAAATCTTCGTTCAAGGACAAAACTTATTTACCTGGACAAAATGGAGAGGTTTAGATCCGGAAAACAATGCTGTTTATGGCCGCTTCCAATATCCTAACACCAGAACCTACACAGCAGGTTTAAACGTTAACTTTTAATAATTACAGCAATGATTAATAAAATATCTCAAATATACTTACTGCTATTTTCGTTGTTAGTTTTAACATCGTCGTGCGCAAAATTGGATTTGGTTCCAACAGATAGCATCTCACCAGATAAAGCTTACAGAAATATCAATGATATCAATTTAGGTGTTCTTGGTGCTTACGCCCTTTTAGACGGCGGTACCATTGGTGTAGTTTCTACCGTTTCTGATGAAGCTACGTTTCCAACAGAAAATACGGTTGGAAATAGCGATGCTTTCAGGTGGCTTTACAATGCAGGTAGTGGATCCGTGACGTCTCAATATTATACATTTTATGTTGCGATAGACCGTATAAACAGAACCCTGGCAGGTTTAGATGCATTAATGCTAACAGGAGCAGACGTGGCAACCGGTGCACGCTATCGTGGAGAATTACTTGCTTTGCGCGCTTATTTTCACTTTGAGCTGCTCCGTAACTATGCCTCATCTTATCAAACTGGTGCTTTAGGTGTGCCTTACATGAAAGCTTCTGCAATTATTTATCCTGCAAGAGACAATTTTGAAGTAGTTGTTGCTAATGCAAAAGCAGATTTAGTAGCCGCTAAACCGTTAATTCCAACAACTTTTACAGATAAAACCCGTATTACAAAAGCTGCTGTTTCAGCTATACAAGCCAGATTAGCTTTGTACGAAAAAAACTGGAGTGAGGCAATTACTTACGCCAACGAAGCTATTGCGGCTACTCCGCTTGCTACAAAAGTGCAATTTCCAGGTATCTGGACAGATGCGAATGATAGTGAAGTCATTTGGAAAGCAAAACGCGTTGGCACAACAGATTCACGTATGGGCGATTTTTATTTCCGGCAGACAGGAGGAATTGTTTTATACGCTCCGGCTTTTAAATTGATCAATGCTTTTGATAAAGTAAACGATATCCGTTATGGTGCGTATATCAGATTTGACGCGACAAGAACCGGAACCCGATCGCAATACCTGGTTAATAAATATATTGGTGGTACTACAACAGCGCCTGGTTTAACTGATATTAAATTGTTCCGCACAGGAGAAATGTACCTGATTAAAGCTGAGGCAGAAGCAGAGTCGACAGGTGATGCCGTTGGAGATTTAAACACCTTACGTAGTGCCCGCATCAACGGGTATGTTACTGCTGCTTTCACCGACAAAGCAACTTTAATCGCTGCTATTTTACAAGAGCGTTACAAAGAGCTGGCTTTCGAAGGACACCGTTTTTTCGATTTAAAAAGAAGAAATTTACACGTAGTCAGGTTGGCGGCCGATGCTGCAAATGCATCCGGAGCAATCACCCTGCCGGTCACTCAGGCGCAATATGCATTCCCGATTCCTGCAGCGGAAATTTCAGTAAACAAACAAACCGTTCAAAATCCTAATTATTAAAGAAATAGTTTTTGACCCTGATCACGTTGAGCTTGCCGAAACGCCAATAGATGTGTCCCTTGAATTTTTACAATGAAACAATCCTTTCTTATCATTTTAATGGCATACTGTTTTTCTGTTATGGGATGTAGTAAAGCAACCGAAACTGTAGTACCTCCTTCAACAGGCAATGGTATAAATACACCTGTTGCCAAACGTAGGCCAGCATCAATCGGAATTGTTGGTGATAGTGCCAATGTGGTCAGATCAACGAGTGGCGGTATGGTTTTAATGGGTGGCGGAAATGATGTGGATGCCGCTTTTAAATGGATGATGGAAAGAAACGGTGGAGGCGATGTGGTGGTTTTACGTGCTACAGGAACAGACGCTTACAACCGGTACATCAATGGCTTGGGAAGTGTCAATTCTGTAGAGACGCTGCTTATTAATACGAGAGAACTGGCGAACAACGATACCGTTGCTTACATGATCCGCAATGCAGAGATGGTTTTCATTGCCGGTGGCGACCAGTCTGACTATATGAAATATTGGAAAGGCACCAAGACCGAACAGGCCTTAAATTTTCTGCTAAACGATAAAAAAGCACCAGTTGGCGGCACCAGCGCAGGTTGTGCTGTTTTGGGTGGTTTTTATTACAGTGGCGAAACCGGTGGCTTAACTTCTGCGCAGGCATTGGCAAATCCGTACCATGCTAATGTTACTTTGTACAATAACGATTTTCTGAAAGCACCTTATTTACAAAATGTAATTACCGACCAGCACTATTTAACCCGCGATCGTGAGGGAAGGTCTCTGGTATTTCTAGGAAGGATTAATAAGGACTTTTCGGTTCAGGCTAAATGTATTGCTGTTGATGAGCGCACAGCTGTTTGTATCGATCAAAATGGAAAAGCACAGGTTTTTGGTGATTATTCGGCCACGAGGGCTTATAGTTATGCATATTTCATTGTTCCTGATGCGACTAAACAGCCGGAGCGGTTTGAGGCAAACCAAAGTGTAAACTGGAACAATGGCGGAAAAGCGTTTTCTGTTTATGAAATTGCTGCCTCGGTTGATGGTGGTGGAAGTTTTAATGTTGCTACCTTTAAAGTAAATGAAGCCAGCGGTGGCAAATGGTACGCTTGGTGGATAGATAACGGAGTTTTAAATAAAAAAGATCAATAGATAAAATGAAAGCATTGAAATTATTTACAGTATTGTTATGTGCTGTATGGGCATTGAATGTTAATGCACAACAGAAAAAATATGTAATGGTGATTCACGGTGGTGCAGGTACCATTTTAAAGAAAAACATGACACCAGAGAAAGAAGCTGCCTATGTAGCCGCTTTAACAAAGGCTTTGCAGGCCGGTTATGCAGAAATTAAAGCAGGTAAATCAAGTCTCGACGCAGTTGAGGCAACCATCCATGTTTTGGAAAACGATCCGCATTTTAATGCCGGTAAGGGTGCAGTTTTTACTCATGATGGCCGAAATGAACTGGACGCCGCCATTATGGACGGAAAAACCTTGATGGCAGGATCCGTTGCTGGTGTCACAACCGTTAAAAACCCCATTTCTGCAGCAAGGGCGGTAATGGAAAAATCAGAACATGTGATGATGGTGGGTTCGGGGGCCGATCTGTTTGCAAAAGATGCCGGACTGGAAATTGTAGATCCTAAGTATTTCTGGACAAAGGAACGTTGGAACGGTTTGCAGGAAGCCATTAAAGAGGATTCTACTAAAGCAGTTTTAGATCATGGCAGTAAAAAATCAGGATTGCTTGGCATCAAAAACCACGATTATAAATTCGGTACCGTAGGCTGTGTGGCTTTAGATCAGGCAGGCAACCTGGCGGCAGGAACATCAACAGGTGGTATGACTAACAAAAAATATGGAAGGGTAGGCGATGCGCCGATTATTGGTGCAGGAACTTATTGTAACAATGAAACAGCGGGTATTTCGTGTACCGGCTGGGGCGAATTTTACATCCGCAATGTGGTAGCCAAAACCATTTCCGATTTAATGGAATACAAAGGTATTTCGGTAGCAGAAGCTTCGAAAATTGTATTGGATAAAGTAGGCAAAATGGGCGGCGACGGTGGTTTGATCGCATTAGATAAAAAAGGTAATGTAGCCATGCCTTTTAATACTGAAGGCATGTACAGGGGCACCATAACCGCAGATGGAAAAATTGAGGTAAATATTTACAAATAATGAAGAAACTATTTTTGATGACATGTCTGGTCAGCCTTTCATTAATGGCGGCTGCCCAGGGAAAGCCTGAAGGTAAGCTGTTTATCATCGGAGGTGGCGATCGGTCCGATGCGTTGATGCAAGAAATGCTGAATACTGCTTCACTAAAAGCAAACGATTATATTATTGTGTTGCCAATGGCTAGCGAGGTGCCTGATGTAGGCTTCGGAACCCTTTCTACTCAGCTAAAGAAGCTTGACAACCGGACGATCAGGAATTTTAACTTCAACAAACATGATGTGAATGATAAAAACTGGATTGATTCGCTAGCCGGGGCAAAACTGATTTACATTTTAGGCGGAGACCAGAACCGTTTTATGAAATCGGTACTGAATACACCGGTTTACGCTGCTATTCATAAGGCTTATCAAAATGGAGCTACTATTGCCGGAACAAGTGCTGGCGCTGCGGTAATGAGTAAGTATATGATTACCGGCAAACAACTTTTAGATACCGTTTATAAAGAAACCTTCAATAAACTATGGGATAAAAATATCGAATTTGCTGAAGGAATGGGTTTGTTGCAAAACATCATCATTGATCAGCATTTTTTAAAACGTAACCGTTATAACCGGTTAATTTCTGCTTTGGCAGCGCATCCCAATATGGTTTGCATAGGTATTGATGAAAGCACTGCAATCGTCGTTCACGGCAATAAGGCAACAATTGCAGGCGAAAGTCAGGTCGTTCGTCTGGCCAATCCAAAATCACTTACAAAAACCGGTAAAGGTTTGCTAAAATTTAAACACGCCGATTTTGGTATTTTTACCGCAGGTGATGTGATTGATATTAAGCCTTAATGCATTTGCGATCGCATTTTTACGAGTGCGCAAATAACATGGCGATTCCATCGCTTTCAGGGAAAGCCTATCTTGAGAAATTAAGGTAGGCTTTTATTTTTAATTCAAAAATTAACAAACTGTTTAACAAAAGGAAAATTAACTTATCTTTCATTTTTCCTAAATCAGAAATGAAAAAGATTTTCTCCAATTTAACAGTTCAGGTTTTGGTCGCTATTTTCATAGGGATCTGTGTGGGTACTTACTTTCCTGGCTTCGCACCAACAGCCAAAATGATCAGTGAGGGGTTTATCAACCTCATTAGCATGTTAATTGCCCCGATTATATTTTTTACCATCGTTTTGGGCATCGCACACATGGGTGATATGAAAAAGGTTGGCCGGGTTGGCGGTAAGGCACTGTTATATTTCGAAATTGTAAGCACGGTTGCCATTGCCATTGGTTTGCTCGTGGCGAATATCTTAAAACCGGGTGCAGGAATGGTAGCCAAAACTGGTGATGCTACAAAAATCGCAGGATATGCCGAGCAGGCAAAAGAGATGAATTGGGGAGAATTTTTCCTTCACATCATTCCACATAATGTAATGGCTGCTTTTGCAGAGGGAAATATTCTGCAGATTTTGCTGTTTGCCATTCTTTTTGGTTATGGATTGAACAAGCTGGGGGCTGATGGAACCAGTGTTTTAAATGCTTTCGATAAAATCTCGAAGGTGCTTTTTAAAATTATGAAGCTGATTATGCGGTTAGCGCCAATAGGAGCTTTTGGTGGGATGGCTTTCAGCATTGGTACGCATGGCCTGGAAAGTATCTTCGGAATGGCAAAGTTGATGGGCTCAGTTTATTTAACCTGCATTTTATTTATTTTTATTGTGTTAAACGGAATCTGCAGATACTATAAATTTAGCCTTTGGCAATATCTGAAATACATCCGTCAGGAGATATTGATTGTGTTGGGCACCTCTTCTTCCGAATCGGCCTTGCCCAGTATGATGCAGAAAATGGAAAGCATTGGCTGCGATAAATCGGTGGTGGGTTTGGTTATTCCAACGGGTTATTCTTTTAATCTCGATGGTACAGCCATTTACCTGGCCATGGCAGTGATATTTCTCTGCCAGGTTTTTCATGTCGATTTAACATTAGGACAGCAGATTACTGTTTTAGGGGTACTTATGGTCACTTCAAAAGGGGCAGCAGGTGTAACCGGAAGTGGTTTTATTGTATTGGTATCAACCCTCACCGCCTTAAAAATGATGCCGATTGAGCACATTTCTATTTTAATTGGTGTAGATCGTTTTATGAGCGAGGCCAGGGCCATTACCAACGTAATCGGAAACGGCGTGGCCACTATTGTGGTTGCCAAAAGTGAAAACCAGTTTGATGAAGAAAAATATTTGAAGGCCATTCAACCTGTAACCATAGAAAAGGGTGAGGAAGGTTAGTTTGGAGTTGAGCGTTTGGCGTAAGGCGATCAGGAAGTCGAAAGCAAACGGTTAGTTTGGAGTTCTCCCTCGAGGCGTCACCCTGATCCTATGGTTTGGATTTATTTCAGGATCTTTACTATTAGAGAAATACTGACGAATCAGGTTTTCTGTAAATGAGGGTTTGTTGCCTTTCGGTTAGATCAGTCCTTCTTTCCGCTATTATCTTTTTGTGAGGGTTTGCAGGCACATTTTTTGTTTCTGCACCAAAAAGGATAGCCGCTTCAATAAGGTTTATTGAAGGTGGGGCTTGTAAGAAACCAAGCAACGATTTGCAAATTGTTAGCCATTTTGTACTTTGTGACTTGCATTAACAGTTCGATATAGCCCCGGGCGCAGCGGTATCCCCGAAGCGCAGCTAGGGATATAGCGAAGCACGGGAACCGAGTTTAATTGTAGCTACAGGTCTTGCGCTCCAAAAAAAGTGATTTTTAAGCTGAGTTCGATAGGTGTACCCTTTTGGAACCTAAACCAGGTCCTAATTTGAAATGGTCGTCACCCTGAATTCATTTCAGGGTCTTAATAGACAGAGAGGTGCTGAAATAAATTCAGCATACGACAATCCATAAAACCTTCTCGCCTTCAACCTTTTTATTTATTGAAACAAATTCAACAGCTATCGGATCAAAGTGGCAATCGCTTTATTTCTGCAGTTGTTACTCCCAACTAAAAACGCCCAACTCCAAACCATTTCGATTATTTTTCAAGTCTTCCAATCTTTCACCTTCCCGCCTTCAACCTTCTTATGTGTCTGATTTGCCTGCTAAGTCCAACCAAAAACTCCCGACTCCAAGCTAATTCGATTGTTTTTCAAGCCTTCTAACCTTTAACCTTCCCGCCCTCAACCTTTTTTCGTATCTTTGCAGCAGAAACAGGCAACACAGCTTGTTTAGTTAATCCATAATACATTGGCTCAAGAAGAACAAAGTAACCGCAAAGAAAAAAGCGAGTTACATCCGCGCAACAAACACCGTTCGCGTTACAATTTCAAACAACTTACTGCCGCTTCAAAAGAATTAAGACGTTTTGTTTTTAAAAACGAACATAACGACGATTCAATCGATTTCGCTGATCAAAACGCCGTAAAAGCACTAAATAGGGCGCTGTTGAAATATTTCTACGATATCCAGCAATGGGATATTCCACAGGATTTTCTTTGTCCGCCTATTCCCGGCAGGGCAGACTACATCCATTACATTGCCGACCTGCTTGGATCAAGCAATAAAGGTAAAAATCCCAAAGGACCTAAAATCAATGTGTTGGACATTGGTGTAGGCGCTAACTGCATTTACCCGATTATCGGTCATCAGGAGTATGGATGGAGTTTTGTGGGGTCGGAGATTGATCCACTTTCAGTTGAATCGGCAAAACGCATTATCGAAGCCAACAAACCATTGCAGGGTGCAATAGAAATCCGCCAGCAATCATCTAAAATGGGTATTTTTAGGGGGATTGTAGGTAGAATTGAGCGTTTTGATGCCGTGGTTTGTAATCCACCTTTCCATTCTTCCTTAAAAGAAGCTGAGCAGGGTACCCGCCAAAAATGGCGCAACCTGGGCGGAAATGAAAAAGAAGTAAAACATGTATTAAACTTTGGAGGCAATAAAGCCGAGCTTTGGTGCCCGGGAGGCGAACGTGCCTTTGTGGAGCAGATGATTATCCAGAGTGCGCAGATTAAAAACCAGGTGTTATGGTTCAGTTCACTCGTTTCAAAAAGCGCAAACCTAAAAAGTATTTATAATGCTTTGGTTAAAGCAAATGCTTTTGAAGTGCGTACCGTTATCATGAGCCAGGGCCAGAAAATAAGCCGCTTTGTAGCCTGGACTTTTCAGGATGAAAGAGCACAGGATGAATGGGTAAAAGGATGGAAGGTCTGAGTTTGGATTGCGCAGTTTGGCGTTGTTAGTTTTGGGTGCATAATCCAATCAGATGGTATAGTAATGCCGAGTGGATATCATCATTCGGCATTTTTTTGTAATTACTTCATTAACTGCTTACTAAACTGCCTGTAAGCAGCCAACTGTAAACAGCCAACTGAAAACTGCCAATCATTTTTTTTCATAAACAATCAAAATGGTTAGGTCGTTGCCTGCATCGGGTGCAATCCCATGTGAACTGCCCGGACGGGTTAAAATGGCATCGCCAGGTTTAACGGCAAAAGTTTTTCCGTTCATTTGCATGGTTCCTTGTCCGCTGATCACATAATAAATTTCATCCTCCTTTTGCAGGTGGTAACCAATCGATGAGCCCGGTTTCAGGATTCTTTTCCTAAAGGCTGTTTTCAGATTTTTGGCATTGGAGAAAAAGTTAAAGCCTATGGTTTTACCTCCGCCATTGTGGGTTCCTGTTTCTTCCTTAGCTACCTCAGTATCATTTTGCAAAATGTATTTACTGGTATCAGTTGTTTGAGCCTTCGCGGCAATTGAAACAAAGAGGATAAAAAATAGTACGGCTAATGTCCGGTAACTCTTGTGGTTCATTTTTTATGTAGGTTATTGGCTTAAGCTTATCTTTCCGCTTTTAGTCTTTAAGGTAAATTTAAATGTTTTGTCCTATTGTAGCCAATATCACTTAAACTTGTTACTAAACGTGATCGGAGTGGCCCCGGTTTTTGTGACTGTTCATCGTCCCTTACCCTAAGCATATTTTTTTTAATTTGGAAACGGACGTGCAGTAATTCTTGGCTGTCTTTAGTCCTGCCATCCGCTTTACTCCGTTGCACTACGTGTTCGCTGCTGTCAGGTTTATTACCGAGGGGGCTGCTTCGGGATATGTTGCCAAAAAGCACCTGGCCTTTGTTATTAAACCCGATCTTAGTGGATGCTCCCGATTTTCATCCTACCGTGTGGACACAATTAATTACGGTATTTTTCTTCCGCTCTATGCCGCGGGGCATGATACTTTGGAGCGCCAAAGTACCCAAAGCGCTTCGTCAATCCAGCAATGAGCCTTTTGCACAATTCCATGCACATCAAAAAAACAGCGGCACTTCGTTTAATCAGTTATTGCTTATGTTTTCTTTGGTCTGATTGAGCCCTACGGGGTTTGTGTTCAATTTTTTTTAAAAAATTAAATCCATCCTCATGAACACAAAACCACTGCGTTTCAGGTTTGCTAGTGCAAGTTTATCTGGACTGCTACTGTTTTTTTGATTTCCCGGCTCCTGGGATTGACAGCGTCCTTAGCTAAAATCCGTGCTTTATTAAAGTTGGTTAGCAAAACCCCTATACCATTCTTAAAAAAGATGTGTCCACACTATAGGATTTTCATCGGAGCAGGAACGGGAGCGGGGCTGAAGCCCTCCAAAAGAACGGGACTGCTCATTTCCTAATCAAAGAACCAATATTTTTTTCTAAATGAGCGATTTGTGGTTCTTCGGTCGCTAACCTTGCCCCACACCGTGACTCCGATAGAAGAAATCGGAGGCTGCGGTTGATGTTGATAACCGGATAGCATCTTTTTTATGACAGTAAGACAATCGTTGATTTGCTTTAGGCTTTTAGCTTTAATCTTTCCCCTTTCAGCTTAAAACCATTTCCTTACATTTTACTGAAAAAACGGACTAAATAATATGGTTTTAGATTTGAATTCCAGTTCAATAATATTAGCTTTGCACAAAAAAATATTGATACATGAGCGTTTTAGTAAATAAAGATTCTAAGGTTATCGTTCAGGGTTTTACCGGAAACGAAGGAACTTACCACGCTGAGCAGATGCTGGCCTATGGTACAAACGTAGTTGGTGGTGTAACACCTGGCAAAGGTGGGCAATTACATTTAGAAAAGCCTGTTTTTAATACTGTTAAAGATGCCGTTGATCAAACAGGTGCAAATGTATCGATCATTTTTGTACCGCCGGCTTTTGCTGCTGATGCCATTATGGAAGCTGCTGAAGGCGGTATTAAAGTTATTGTTTGTATTACCGAAGGTATCCCTACAAAGGATATGATTCAGGTTAAAGAATATATTGCAGATCGTGACGTAACGCTTATTGGTCCTAACTGCCCTGGTGTAATTACCGCTGATGAAGCCAAAATTGGTATCATGCCAGGTTTTATCTTCAAAAAAGGTCATGTAGGTGTGGTTTCTAAATCAGGAACCTTAACTTACGAAGCAGTAGATCAGGTGGTTAAAGCTGGTTTAGGCATTACTACTGCGATTGGTATTGGTGGTGATCCGATTATCGGAACCCCAACCGTAGAAGCAGTAAAATTATTAATGAACGATCCTGAAACGCATGGTATCATCATGATTGGTGAAATTGGCGGTGGAATGGAAGCTGAAGCTGCACGTTGGATCAAAGAAAACGGAACTAAACCTGTTGTTGGTTTTATCGCTGGTCAGACTGCGCCTCCGGGACGTAGAATGGGCCACGCTGGTGCTATTGTTGGTGGTGCCGACGATACTGCAGCTGCAAAAATGAAAATCATGCGCGAGTGTGGTATCCGTGTAGTGGAAAGTCCTGCTGAAATCGGTGCTGCGATGGCAGAAGAATTGGCAAAGTAAGATTTAAAAATCTCGTTATAGAAAAGCGTTTCGATTAAGTTCGGGACGCTTTTTGTTTTTGACCGCAAAGAAGGCAAAGAGAAGACGCAAAGCACGCAAAGTTTTTTGTTTTATTAACCACTGAGTGTACAGAGGTTGGCACAGAGAAGTAGGAGGCTTTAGTAGGTCTCATTTTTAACCGCAAAATTCGCAAAGATTGGTTTTTATCACCAAAGGTGTAAAGAACACAAAGTTGGACTTTATTATTCTTTTTTGGTTTCACTTCGTCATTCCTGCGCAGGCAGGAATCTTAATGCCTTTGGTTAAGTTTAGCTTCCGGTTAAAACCACTTCATTTTGTTTCCCTTTCCTTTAGGAGAGGGACAGCACCGAAGATGATAAGCATCAAACTTTGTCAGGGTGAGGTAAACACTAATTCAAACCTTTAAACCAGCAAACCAAAACAATATCTATAGCGTATATTGAGGTATGAAAACGATGTTAAATAAACTATTTTTGCTTTCTGCTGTTGTTTTAACTACAGGGCTATCTGCCTGCGCACAAAAGCAGGATAAGAAAGAAACAAAACAGGCAAAAGAAGCGACACAAATTATACCCAAGAAAAAGATGAACTGGAATCCATTAACGCCCGAAGAAGAAAGGGTAATTGTACATAAGGGTACCGAATATCCTGGTACAGGTAAATATGAACATACTACAGATAAAGGAACTTATACGTGTAAACGTTGTAACGCCCCGCTATACCGCTCAGAAAGTAAGTTCGATGCCCATTGTGGCTGGCCTGCTTTTGATGATGAAATTAAAGGCGCTGTTAAGCGTATTCCGGATGCCGACGGCTTACGTACAGAAATTGTTTGCGCCAATTGTGGTGCGCATCTGGGTCACGTGTTTTTGGGCGAGGGATTTACCAATAAAGACACCCGTCATTGCGTAAATTCGATTTCCATGAACTTTGTGCCGGATCAAAAATAAGGTGGATGTAGATGGGTTAGGTAGAGGCGTAAGGCAATAAGCTTTACGCCTTTTTAATGCACAAAAATGGACTGTTTTTCCACAAATTATTGATTATAAACTAAATGCTTATATTTGCTGGCTCGATAAAGAAAATTTAGCCTATGAAGTATCTGCTGTTATTAAGTTTTTGTTTCCTGTTTTTACAAGGTAAAGCACAAAGTTCTGGTTCATCAAATGAACCGGATCGTATCAAAAAAACAGTTCTCGCGACTTATTACCACAGAAAATTCGAAGGGCACCGAACCACCAGCGGCGCCAAGTACCGGTCGAAAAAACTAACAGCTGCACATCGTACCCTGCCATTCGGCACCATGGTTAAAGTAACCAATCCGGATAACGGAAAATCTGTAGTAGTTAAGGTAAATGACCGTGGCCCTTTCTCTAAAAGATTGGCTATAGATTTGTCTGAACGTGCTGCAAAACAGATAGGTATTTATCGCAAAGGCATAGGTAAAGTAGAACTCAGTTATACAGTTGAATAATACTCCTTTTAGCTCTATTTACAGCTCAAAATACCCCTAAAATTTAAGTTATTAACACTCATTTTCGTTTGTTAAAGCCTTTAAAAGAAACAATTAGCTTTTTTTTTGCTTGAAAATGATATTAGGCTGATCGTTTTTCCCCAGCAATTGGATGGTGTGTTAACAACTTTGGTTCACAAAAAATAGCCCCCGTATATATATTTGTTATAACAAAGTTCTTTAACTTCTTGCGTTTGGAAACAAATATAAAAGCTTAGTTTTTAGTTAATTATAAGTAGATCTCTCAGATTACCATTCTAAATTTTCGCAACTAAAAACTCAGTTGTTTGCCAGGCAATAGGGTTAACACTTTCACAGCAGCGTTTTGATCAAGACATTACAATCATCATATTAAAACTGATGGATGCATGTCTTCGTCGGCTCTGAAAAAAATAAGATTTAAAAACATCAGCGTATGGAACAGGAATTATTACTACAAGAAAACAAAGACAGGTTTGTGCTTTTGCCGATTAAGTATCCGAAAGTTTGGGAGATGTATAAAAGAACGGAAGCCAGTTTTTGGACCGCCGAAGAAATCGACCTTTCTGATGACCTGAAGCATTGGGAGAACCTTAATGACGGTGAAAGGCATTTCATATCTCATATTTTAGCCTTTTTTGCAGCCAGTGACGGTATTGTAAACGAAAATCTTGCAGTAAATTTCATGAGCGAAGTTCAGATTCCGGAAGCGCGCTGTTTTTATGGCTTCCAGATTATGATGGAAAATATCCATTCAGAAACCTACGCTTTATTAATCGATACCTACATTAAAGATCCGGAAGAAAAGGATCGTTTGTTCCATGCCATCGATACTGTTCCGGCAGTAAAAAGAAAGGCCGAATGGGCGTTACGTTGGATTGATAACGGAACCTTTGCTGAGCGTTTAGTAGCTTTTGCTGCGGTTGAAGGTATTTTCTTCAGCGGTAGTTTCTGTTCAATTTTCTGGTTGAAGAAACGTGGTTTAATGCCGGGCTTAACATTCAGTAACGAGTTGATTTCAAGAGATGAAGGTTCTCACTGCGAATTTGCCTGCTTGTTGTACAGCATGTTGAGCAATAAATTGAGTGAAGAACAAGTGCATGGCATTATCAGCGATGCAGTTGAGATTGAAAAAGAATTTATTACCGATGCATTGCCGGTTGCCCTGATTGGCATGAATGCAAAATTAATGAGCCAGTATATCGAGTTTGTAGCCGACAGATGGTTACAGGAATTAGGTTACAAAAAAATATACAATGCAACGAATCCTTTCGATTTTATGGAAATGATTTCGTTGCAGGGTAAAACCAACTTCTTCGAAAAACGTGTTGGCGATTATCAGAAAAGCGGTGTGTTAACTGCTGCAGATAACAAAGCACAGGCGTTTTCTTTAGATGAAGACTTCTAAGGTGGAAGGTTAGAAGGTTGAGGGTGGAAGGTTGTTGTAATCTCGATACCTGATACTCATTACTTAATACCAATTAATTAAATTACAAAAATATAAAGCGATCATCAAGTCTTGATACTTGATACAAGCTATCTAATACAAAACTTAAATCTCATAAAATATGTTCGTACTAAAAAGAGATGGCCGGAAAGAACCGGTGCAATTTGACAAAATCACAGCGCGTATTCAAAAACTTTGCTATGGTTTAAATTCAGATCTTGTTGATCCGATTGACGTTGCCAAAAAGGTAATTGAAGGTTTATACGATGGGGTAACCACGTCGGAGTTGGACAACCTTGCTGCAGAAACTGCTGCCTCGTTAACCACCAAACATCCTGACTATGCTTTGCTGGCCTCACGCATTGCGGTTTCCAATTTACATAAAAACACCACCAAGTCATTCTCGGGTACGATGAAGATGTTGTACGAATATTTCGACCCGAAAGCGCAGAAAGAGGCTCCTCTTATCGCTGACGATATTTATGAGATCATTGAAAAAAACAAGGATATTTTAGATAGTTCGATCATTTACGACCGCGATTTCGGTTTCGATTATTTTGGTTTTAAAACTCTCGAAAAATCGTACCTGTTAAAAGTTAACGGTCAGATTGTGGAGCGCCCTCAGCATTTGTTTATGCGTGTTTCGGTTGGTATCCACAAAGAAGATATCGAAAGCGCTATTAAAACCTATAATTTAATGAGCGAGCGTTGGTTTACACATGCAACACCAACGTTGTTCAACGCGGCCACACCAAAACCTCAAATGTCTTCATGTTTCCTGTTAACCATGCAGGATGACAGCATCGAAGGCATTTACGATACCTTAAAGCAAACTGCTAAAATTTCGCAAAGTGCAGGTGGTATCGGCTTAAGCATCCACAACATCCGTGCTACCGGTTCATACATTGGCGGTACAAATGGTACCAGTAACGGAATCATTCCAATGTTACGTGTATTTAACGATACCGCCCGTTATGTAGATCAGGGTGGAGGTAAACGTAAAGGTGCTTTTGCGATTTATCTGGAGCCTTGGCATGCGGATGTTTTCGAATTTTTAGATTTACGTAAAAACCACGGTAAAGAAGAAATGCGGGCGCGCGATTTGTTCTATGCCCTGTGGATCAACGATTTGTTTATGCAACGTGTTAAGGATAATGGTACCTGGACCTTATTCTGTCCGCACGAAGCACCAGGTTTGGCAGATTGTTTCGGTAAGGAATTTGAAGAATTGTATACTAAATATGAAGCCGAGGGCCGTGGCCGTAAAACCATTAAAGCACAGGAACTTTGGTTTGCTATATTAGATTCTCAGATCGAAACCGGTACACCTTACATGTTGTTTAAAGATGCCGCGAACAGCAAATCTAACCAACAGAACTTAGGTACCATTAAAAGTTCTAACCTGTGTACGGAAATTATCGAGTATACTTCTAAAGATGAGGTTGCGGTTTGTAACTTAGCTTCATTGGCATTGCCTCGTTTTGTAATCAACGGTGCTTTTGATCACCAAAAGTTATATGATGTAACTTATCAGGCTACTTTAAACCTGAATAAGATCATCGATCACAACTATTATCCTGTTCAGGAAGCCGAAAACTCCAACATGCGCCATCGTCCGGTTGGTTTAGGGGTGCAAGGTCTGGCTGATGCCTTTATCCTGTTGCGTTTACCTTTCGAAAGCGATGAGGCTAAACGTTTAAACAAAGATATCTTCGAAACCATTTATTTTGCTTCGATGTCGGCTTCGCACGATTTAGCAGTAAAACATGGTCCTTACCAAACGTTTAAAGGTTCACCATTATCTGAAGGTAAATTCCAGTTCGATCTGTGGAACGTAAAGCCAGATAGCGGCCGTTGGGATTGGGATACATTGCGCGAAAAAGTAGTTAAAGATGGTGTGTACAACTCATTATTGGTTGCTCCGATGCCAACTGCATCTACTTCGCAGATTTTAGGTAACAACGAGTGTTTCGAACCTTATACTTCTAATATTTACACCCGTCGTGTATTAAGCGGAGAGTTCGTAGTGGTAAACAAACACTTATTGAAAGATTTGGTAGCCTTAGGTTTATGGAACAACGATATGAAAAATCAGATCATATTGGCTAATGGTTCAATCCAGGCTATCGATACCATTCCAGATTACATCAAAGAATTGTATAAAACCGTTTGGGAAATCAAAATGCGTAACATCATCGATATGGCTGCCGACCGTGGTGCTTATATCTGTCAGTCGCAATCGTTAAACTTGTTCGTAAATGCACCAAATACATCAAAATTAACTTCAATGCACTTCTACGCATGGGAGAAAGGTTTAAAAACCGGTATGTATTATCTACGTACACAAGCAGCTTCGCAAGCGGTTAAATTTACAGTAGAAAACCAGGGTGGTAAAGCAATTGAAGCCGTTATTCCTGCTCAAATCCCACAAGATCAGGTGGCAGAAGAAATCGTTGACGGGCCAGTTTGTTCAATGGAAGAAGGTTGTATCAGTTGTTCAGGCTAGTCTGGTTTATAGTTAATATAATAATGTTAAAAATTTAAACAAACTACGATGTCTGAAAATAAAAGCTATGTAATGTGGAATAATAAAGGTGGTGTTGGAAAAAGCACTATTACGTTTCATATTGCATCGGTATACGCTGAACTCAATCCTGATAAAGATATTATTGTTGTAGACATGTGTCCCCAGGCAAACTCATCTTCAATGCTAATGGGAGGAGGGAAGGATAGTGAAAAAAAGCTACAAGATTTAATTTCAAAAGAAGAGCCTCAGTCTATAGTAGGCTATCTGACTGAAGCAACCTTACTAGGTGACGCTGATATTAATAAATATATAACTAAGCTTAGTACAGTTAATTCTAACCTCTCAGAAAATATTTATTTAATTGCTGGAGATGGCAATCTTGAATTAATTGCTCCATTACTTTCGGAAAGAGCTGATGCAACACCACTTTCTGTAAGAGATGATCCATGGGTTAAAATACACTCAATAGTAAGAAATTTAACTAAAAAGAAGTTAAATGAAGGCCGAGATTGTGTTTATTTTATAGATACAAACCCAAGTTTTTCTATTTATACTCAAATTGCAATTGTCGGTGGAAGTAGCTTATTAGTTCCAATAAATGCTGATGATTCGTCTATTTTTGCTATAACTGGATTATTTAATTTGATCTGGGGAACATCTGTGGAGCATCCTGTATATGGTAAGTATACATTTGCATCTAAAGCAAAAGCCCATAAATTACCGCTTCCAAAAATTACTTATTTACTTGGAAATCGTTTTACACAAAAGAAAGGTGCAGCCCACGCATTTAAAGCATTATCAAATGAAGCATTGAATAAGATGTATGATGAGTTTATTAAAAACCCTGATAAATTTGAAGCTACTGATCACCAAATACATAATATTGCAGACTTTGAAGCAAGTTATAGTATAGAATTGAGAGATTTTAATAGTGCAGGAGTCGTTGCGGCAAATCAAGGGTTACCATTAAGTAAAATGGATAAACATACTTATGAAGTGTATGGAGAGGTGATCCAAGTTGCTAAAGAGCAAAGGGAATTATGTAAAAGTACTATAGAGGAATTAGTTCAAAAACTTTAAAAAGCTATATTCCGAAAATTTTAGTTTTTCATATTACTATCTAATTTAAGTAAGGTTTTGGGCAAACGCTCAAAACCTTATTTTTTGTTTATATTTTTGTATTACAATAGGTTTCACCTTAAACCTTACTCCTTATGCCTTCAACCTTGAAACATAGCAAACACGAAATCATTCCCTGCGAAAGATGCGGAAGCGCTATTGAATGCAAGGCAAATTCCTATACTAAATGCCAGTGCAGTGTGGTGCAACTCAGCATTAACGAAGTACAGTATATCTCCGAACTCTACGATGGCTGCCTTTGTGCCAAATGCCTGTTCGAACTGCAACAGGAATACAGAGAAGCAATAGGGGTATAAGTTTTAATTAATTGTTGCTTTCCAATTTATATACTGATCTGTAGCTACACACCAACGCATTGATAAAGTTGTCCCAAAAACGCGTTCGGTTAACTAATATCCATATTGTTTGCATTGTCCAGCTTTATGAGCATTGTCCTGCGGTTAGGTCGGCTTCTTAGGTCTAAAAAAAGTACATATTTTTCGCATTAATTGTAATTTATACATTTAAAATTTCTGTGGCTATTTGTACAAATCAAAATGCCCGGATTTTGCTCATTATAAGCGTTCGGTCAGCTTATTCCAGGAAATCTCATCTGCAGATGACATTTTGCACTCAATGGATCCTGAGTCGTTTTTGAGGCCTTAAAAGCGATAAAAAATAGTTTCAAATTAAGCGCTGAAAATGATAATAAAGCACATCATTTGATATCCATATCGCACCTGATAAATGGTTTATCAGGCTTAAAAAAAAGAAAAATATAAAAGATTATGGAAGCGCTCATTTCTAATTACTGGTGGGTTTTAGTGGCACTGTTGTGTATCGTTTTATACAAATATATTTTACGTTTCCTATTCGGTATGGTCATCGTACCTGAAGACAGGATCGGGTTGATTACCAAAAAATTTGTGCTCTTTGGATCGGCAAGGGAATTACCGGACGGACGTATTATCGCGATTAAAGGCGAGGCTGGTTTCCAGGGAAAAACTTTGGCGCCGGGCTTATATTTCGGGATGTGGTTTTGGCAGTACAGTGTAAGCATGGAGCAATTTACCATCATCCCTGAAGGGAAAATCGGACTTATTATGGCTAAAGACGGGGCCGAAATCCCAACGGGCAATATCCTGGGGCAAAAAGTAGAGTCTGATAATTTTCAGGATGCCGTAAAGTTCCTCGAAAACGGTGGTCAGCGGGGGAGGCAAACCGCTTACATTACTTCCGGTTCGTACCGGATCAATACCATGTTGTTTCAGGTTTCCGTTACCGATATGGTCCGCATTCAGGAAAGTATGGTGGGAATTGTAACTACGCTGGATGGTTTACCAATCGAAGCTAACCAGATTGCGGGTAAACTGGTAGAAGGCCACAATAATTTTCAGGATTTTGATGCTTTTATAAGGCATGGTGGTAATCGCGGGCTGCAACCACAGGTAATTCTGGCAGGTTCGTACAACTTAAACCCCTGGGCTATCCAGTTAGAAGAAATTCCCATGACTGAGATTGCCATAGGGTATGTAGGCGTGGTGATTTCGTTTATTGGTAAAGAAGGTGATGATTTAACTGGTGCTGATTTTAAACATGGTAATATTGTAGCTAAAGGATCCAAAGGCGTTTGGCTGGAACCGCTTGGACCAGGAAAATATCCCATTAACAAATACATTATGAAGGTAGAGCTGGTTCCTACAACTAATCTGGTACTCAACTGGGCATCGGCACGTAGTGAAGCACATAACCTGGATAAAAATCTATCAACTATAACCGTGCGCTCCAAAGATGGTTTCCCGTTTAACCTGGATGTGGCACAGATTATCCATGTACCCACTACTGAAGCACCAAAAGTGATTGCCCGTTTTGGAAACATGGTGAATCTGGTTTCGCAGGTTTTGGAGCCTACTATTGGTAACTATTTTCGTAACTCGGCGCAGGGCAGCGATGTAATTGCTTTCTTAAGTACCCGTAAAGAACGTCAGGAATCGGCAAAAGAGCATATCCGTAAGGTACTTGATGAATATAACGTAAATGCGGTTGATACTTTGATTGGTGATATTGTTCCACCAGAATCGCTAATGAAAACTCTAACCGACCGTAAAATTGCGGAGGAGCAAAAAGTGACATACGAAACTCAAAAACAAGCACAGGAAACCCGCCAGGGAATGGAGAAAGAAACTGCCATTGCCGATATGCAAAAAGATATTGTGAAGGCACAGCAAAGTGTGGAGATTGCGGAACGTACCGCAAGTGCAACAGTGAAAAAATCGGAAGGTGATGCAGCGGGAGTAAAACTAGCGGTAGGAGCAGAGGCTGAGGCTACCAAAATGCGTGCTCATGCTGAAGCTGAGGCTACGAAAGCACGTGCACAAGCCGATTCTGAAGCAATTAAGTTACGGGCATCAGCAGAAGCAGAACAGATTTCGTTAACCGGTAGCGCTGAAGCAGGTAAAATTTTAGCGGTAGGTAAATCTACAGCAGAGGCTTACGAACTTGCTGTTAAAGCTTTGGGAGGCGAAAACTTTACCCGTTACAAAATTACTGAAGAGTTATCCAAAGGCAATGTGAAACTGATCCCGGATGTATTGATTGGTGGAAATGCCAGTGCGGGCGGTTCAGCAATGGATGGTTTATTAGGGTTAAAACTAATGGAGTTAATGGATCCTGAAAAACGTAAGGAAGTGGTTGCGGTTGCCGAAATTGTAGAAACCAAAACGAAGCCGAAAAAGGATAATATCAATCCCTAAACAATTTTAAAAAAGCAGGTGAACAGTACTAAAAATGTTCATCTGCTTTTTTTGATATCGATTTCTGAGCATTTTGGACACATTTTTTAAATACCGGCTTAATTACCGTTCTTTTTCGGTAAGTAACAGATCTGATAAACGCGCAGGTTTGAATTATTTTGAAACCTTTACTATCTTTGCAAGGTGAATAAAGTTGTCCTCCTGCTACTTTTCCCGGTACTCATTTTTAATACCTCCGTTCGCGAAGTAATAAAGGCACCTCAACTTGTTCTTCACTTTTTACAACACCATCAGCTCAATGCTGAAATCAGTTTTATGGACTTTCTTGAAATGCATTACTTCGGGCATGACCTGGATGATCATGATGATGAAGAGGATATGAAACTTCCTTTCAAAAAGATTGATGGTCATCATATCATTTCAATCGGTGTTCCGGCAGAAAAATTTATTTTACTAAAAGCAGTATGCCTGAATATACATACCAGGAAAGCTTTCAGTTACACCAATTCTTATAGTAATCCTGCTTTCGGAAGCCTGTTTCGCCCACCCATTGCCATAGCTTAAAATTTATTGTTCAAATTTTTCAGAACCATTTCCTATGGCTTCTGGATATGTCTGTTATTTTAATTTAAGTTATGATGTTAAATAAAATCATCGGTTTTTCCATCCGGAATAAACTGATTATTGCTTTGTTCGTATGCTCACTGATTGGTTGGGGTACTTACGAGGTTACTAAATTACCGATAGATGCACTTCCTGATATTACCGATAACCAGGTGCAGGTTATTACCGTTTCTCCATCATTGGGCGCACCGGATATTGAGCGCCTCATTACATTTCCTATTGAGCAAGCCTGTAGCAGTATTTCCGGACTTAAACAGATCAGGAGTTTTTCACGTTTCGGACTTTCTTTGGTTACCATCGTTTTCACTGAAGAAACCGATGTTTACTGGGCAAGACAGCAAATTGCTGAACGCTTACAGCAGGTGCAGCAAGAAATTCCGCAGGGCATAGGTTCGCCGGCAATGGCTCCTGTTTCAACAGGCCTAGGCGAAATATATCAATATGTAGTTCGGCCAAAAAAAGGTTACGAAGGCAAATTTAATGAACAGGAATTGCGTACGATTCAGGATTGGATAGTGAGAAGACAGCTTTTGGGTACGCCGGGAGTCGCGGAAGTATCTAGTTTTGGCGGCAGGCTGAAACAATACGAAGTTGCGGTGCGGCAAGACCAACTTAAAGCCTATGGATTAACCATTGCCGAAATATTCGATGCCCTTGAAAAAAACAATGAAAATACAGGCGGGGCATACATTGAAAAGGGACCAACTGTTTTATATATCCGAAGCGAAGGATTAACAACCAATCTGGCCGATATTGAAAAGATTGTGGTAAAAACGCTTGATAACGGAATGCCTGTTTTAATGGGCCAGGTTGCCAAGGTTCAGTATGGCTCGGCAATACGTTATGGCGCGATGACCTATAATGCCCAGGGTGAAGTTGCAGGTGCTGTGGTGATGATGTTAAAAGGTGAAAATTCTTCTGTGGTAGTAAAACGGGTTAAAGATAAAATTGCGAAAATTCAAAAAATGGTTCCCGATGGCGTGGTGATTGAGCCTTTTCTGGATAGAACAAAAATGGTCGACAATGCCATTAGTACCGTAGAGACCAACTTAATGGAAGGTGCGCTGATTGTGATTTTTGTACTGGTGTTTTTCTTAGGGAATCTTCGTGCAGGCCTGATCGTATCCTCTGTGATCCCGCTATCTATGCTTTTTGCGATCATATTGATGAATAAGTTTGGGGTTGGCGGAAACCTGATGTCGCTTGGAGCGATAGATTTCGGTTTAATTGTAGATGGTTCTGTAATTGTGGTCGAGGCCATCCTTCACCGCTTTTCGCACAGTAAACACTTTAGGGCTATTGGTAAGATAGACCAAAACCAGATGGATAATGAGGTGGAAAAATCAACCGGATCGATGATTAAATCGGCAGTATTTAGTCAGATTATCATACTGATTGTTTACCTGCCTATTTTATCGCTGGAAGGCATCGAAGGCAAAATGTTTAAACCCATGGCCTGGACCATTGCTTTTGCTATTCTTGGCGCATTTCTCTTGTCCATCACTTATGTGCCGATGATGTCGGCTTTATGCCTGAATAAAACCATCAGCCACAAGAAAAATTTAACCGATAAGCTGATGGCATGGATAGAGAGAAAGTACCAACCTATCTTAAGTAAAGTACTCCGTTTTCCAAAAACCATTCTGGTCGTTACACTTTCCTTGTTCGCTATTTCTATTTTTATAATGGGTACCCTCGGTGGGGAATTTATTCCACAGCTGGAAGAAGGCGATTTTGCCGTTGAAACCCGTTTGCTCACCGGTAGTAACCTGAACAATACGATTGAAACTACACAAAAAGCATCGAAAATTCTGCTGGATAAGTTTCCTGAGGTGCAAAAGATCGTAACCAAAATAGGAAGTGCCGAGGTACCAACAGACCCCATGCCCTTTGAAGCAGGGGATATGATGGTAATTTTAAAACCTAAAAAAGAATGGACTTCTGCTAAATCATTTCCTGAATTAAGTGCCAAAATGACCAAAGCGGTTGAAGTAATTCCTGGTATTACCGTGGGTTTTCAATTTCCGGTACAAATGCGGTTTAACGAACTGATGACCGGAGCAAGGCAGGATGTAGTTTGTAAAATATTCGGTGAAGACCTGGATTCGCTGGCTGGTTATGCCAAACGTTTAGGAACCATAATCGGTACCGTTAAAGGAGCTATCAATGTTTACGAAGAGCAAGTTACGGGAATGCCTCAGGTAGTAATTAAATACAACCGCGACGGAATGGCTAAATATGGCATAAACGTAGGCGATGTAAACCGGGTGGTTAATACTGCTTTTGCAGGACAGGTGGCTGGTCAGGTTTACGAAGGGGAAAAACGTTTTGATATGGTGGTACGCCTTGATGAAGCAGCCCGGAAAAATATTAAAGATGTAGAAAACCTGATGGTTTTAACCAAATCCGGTAATCAGGTGCCTTTAAGTATGGTTGCTAATATTGAAGAAGTGGAAGGAGTCAACCAGATTCAAAGAGAAGATACCAAACGCAGGATCATTGTTGGGTTTAATGTGAAGGATAGGGATGTGCAGTCGATTGTAGAAGAACTACAGCATAAAGCAGCTGCAAAACTTAACTTGCCTAAAGGTTATACCATTTCTTATGGCGGCTCTTTTGAAAATATGACGGCAGCGAAATCACGATTGGCAATTGTAGTACCGATCGCCTTATTGCTGATCTTCTTGCTCCTTTATTTTGCTTTCAGTTCTGTTAAACAAGGACTTTTAATTTATACCGCTATTCCACTTTCCGCAACAGGTGGCATATTTGCTTTATGGATCAGGGATTTGCCTTTTAGTATTTCGGCCGGTGTAGGTTTTATTGCCCTTTTTGGTGTAGCCGTATTAAACGGAATTCTCCTGGTTTCAGAATTTAACCGGTTAAAAAGAGAGGGCTGGACAGATGTAAAAAGAATTGTCATCCATGCTACAAAATCAAAACTTCGTGCCGTTTTAATGACGGCATTGGTCCCATCACTTGGTTTTATTCCGATGGCCATCAGTACTGGTGCAGGCGGTGCGGTTCAAAAACCATTGGCTACAGTGGTTATTGGTGGTTTATTAATTTCTACCTTATTAACATTATTTGTTTTGCCCATGTTATACATATTATTTGAAAAGGGCTTTTCGTATTTCAAACCTAAAAATAAACTTGCGTTAACTGTACTCATCATACTTTTTGGAGCCTTAAATACGAATGCGCAGAAGTCCATCGGCTTAAAAGCGGCGTTAGATACTGCCGTTAAAAACAACATTTCGTTGCAGGTTGCCAAAACCAACGTTCAGTATTATCAGCAGATTGCTAAAAGTAGCTTTGACGCACCAAAAACAGCAATTGGTTTCGATTATGGCAAATTCAACAGTCTGGAGAATGACAATAAATTTTCTGTTGTACAAACACTTGATTTTCCGACCGTTTATGCAAGGCAATTTGCCACCCATAAAACAAATTTGCGCATCAGCGAGATTGAAGTTGATGTCCGCCAGCTCGATCTGAAAACCGAAGTAAAATCAGCCTACTATAATCTGTTATTGTTAAATGAAAAACAGAAATTGTTACTTTGGGCCGATAGCGTTTATAGCGCATTTCTGGATAAATCCAATCAGCGTTTTAAATCAGGGGATGTTGATTTGCTGGAACTTCGTACTGCAGAAAATCAAAAGCAGCAAATCAGCAATCAACTCGAGCTACTGAAAACAGATAATGTGCTGATGCAAAACAGGTTTAAGTTTTTGTTAAATACGGATGAAACCCTGCAGCCAAGGGCTGATAGTCTACTTTACTCTGCTGGGCCTTTATTTAGACGGGAACAAATTAACCACCCTTTGCTAAAATTAGGAGAAGAACAATTGGTGTTGGCCAGGCAACAAAAGACACTCGAAAAAAGTAAATTGATGCCCACCCTTAGTTTCGGTTACAACAATTCGAGTATTATTGGTTGGCAAACCAATAGTATTGGCGCAGAACAGTATTTTGATAAAAGCAAAAGATTTTCTTCGGTTAGTGTTGGTGTTGGAATTCCGATTTTTTTCGGCGCACAAAATTCCCGTATTAAAGCCAATGGTATTTTAATACAACAGCGCGAAAAAGAATTGGCGCTGACTAAAAAAACGCTGGATAATAACTTAACAAGTGCTGTTGAACGTTATACCCGGCTTGAAAAACTTATCAGCTCTTACCAGAAAATTGCATTAAGAAATGCAGCTGATATCGTTAAAACAGCATCTGATAAACTTAATGCGGGCGAAATTGCCTACTTGGATTGGGTAATCCTGGTTAACCAGTCTATACAGCTTAAAGTAGAATATTATGATAAAGTGCAGCAATTTAATGAAGCTGCTTTTGAAATTGAACGTATTACGGTCACAGATAAATAAGATAAAATGAAAACTCAAATATTAGCAGGATTAGTTTGCTTGTCGCTTTTGATGGCTTGCAATGGTAAAGATAAAAAAGAAGCTGTAAAGGCAGAAAAAACCGCAGTTATAAGTACGGATGAGGTGCAATTAACAGATGAACAAGCAAAAAACGCTGGAATTTTAATTGGTAAAATAGCGCAAAGGGCGATGCACAGCACCATTAATGTGAATGGAGTTGTGGATGTGCCGCCAGAAAACACGTATTCCGTTAGTGTTCCTATGGGTGGCTATATAAAAAAAATGATTATGATGCCCGGAATGCTGGTTAAAAAGGGAGCAGTTTTAGCGCTGGTTGAAGATCAACAATATATTCAGCTCCAGCAAGATTATCTGACTTCGGTGAACAGGTTAAAGTTTTTAGCTGCAGATTATACAAGACAAAAGGGATTAAATCAAACAAAAGCAACGAGTGATAAAATCTTCCAGCAAACAGAGAGTGATTATAATAACCAAAAAGTTTTGGTCAAAGCATTAGCCCAAAAACTGAGGCTGATTGGTATTAATCCTGGAACTTTAAATGAAAATTCGATAACCCGTAACATTAAAGTTTGTTCGCCTATTAGTGGTTACGTAACCAAGGTTAATGTAAACACGGGTAAATTTGTTACTGCAACTGATATTTTATTTGAATTGATCAGCCCCGGAGAATTGCATGCAAACCTCACTGTATTTGAAAGAGATGCTGCAAATTTAAAGACAGGACAGGAAGTGATCTGCAACACTACTGCAAATCCAGAAAAAAAATACATAGCGAAGGTACATTTGATCACCCCAAACATAGAAGACGACCGCACTACAAGTGTTCATTGTGATATCCAAAATTCTGATCATAAATTATTGCCTGGTACATTTTTAAATGCAGCGATTTCTATTGGTGCAGCAAAAGTTGATGCTTTACCAGAAGATGCCGTTGTTAAATGGGAAAATAAATATTATATTTTTGAAGAACTTGGTAATAAGCGATTTAAAATGTTGCCTGTGGAAATTGGGAAAGCTATAGATGGATTTATAGAAGTTAAAACGAATAAAAAACCAGGTAATGTGGTAACAAAAAATGCTTATGCAATTTTGATGAAAATGAAAAACGGGGGAGAAGAAGGCGAATAAGTTGATTTGAGAGCAAAGTTCGCAATAATAAAGAGAATACTTTGGCACATCTCATTGTTTCTAATAAGTGTTTCTAAATAAGTCCATACTTCAAGCACAAATGATTAAACATAATTTAAAGTAACATTTACAATTTTATGCCATTCTACTTTTAAACAAAATAGTAACTTTGCAGCCAGATTTTGAATGATTGATTTTTGAATGAATGAATGACTTTACATGGCCTTCAATCATTTGATCATTCTCTCATTCTCTCATTTTTCAAAAAATATGAAGAAAGTAAAAGTTGGCTTAGTGCAAATGAGTTGTACTAAAGATAAGCAGGAAAATTTAGATAAAGCTATTGCTAAAGTAAGGGAAGCCGCTGCAAAGGGTGCACAGATTGTTTGTTTGCAGGAACTTTTTACATCCCTATACTTCTGCGATGTGGAAGATTATGATAATTTCGACCTTGCAGAAGCTATTCCGGGCCCATCAACGGATGCTTTGCAGGTGGTGGCCAAAGAATTGGGTGTGGTAATTATCGCTTCTTTGTTTGAGAAACGTGCTGAAGGTTTGTACCACAATACCACTGCTGTTTTAGATGCTGATGGATCATATTTAGGCAAATACCGTAAAATGCATATTCCTGACGATCCTGCTTTTTACGAAAAATTCTATTTTACACCAGGCGATTTAGGCTATAAGGTTTTCGAAACCAAGTTTGCGAAGATCGGCATTTTGATTTGCTGGGACCAATGGTATCCTGAAGCTTCGCGCATTACGGCCTTAATGGGTGCTGATATCATGTTTTATCCAACTGCAATTGGCTGGGCGACTGATCAGGATGAAGAGACCAATCAAGATCAATACAATGCCTGGCAAACCATTCAACGCTCACATGCTGTGGCCAATGGCGTTCCGGTGGTGAGTGTAAACCGTGTTGGCTTTGAACAAGATGGTGCCATGAAATTCTGGGGCGGCAGTTTTGCAACCAATGCACAGGGTAGGTTGATTTATTTAGCATCACATGATCAGGAAGAAACAGAAGTAGTGGAACTGGACCTCGATCAAAGTGATTTTATGCGCAAGCACTGGCCATTTTTAAGAGATAGAAGAATTGATTCTTACCAGCCGATTACGAAAAGGTATATTGATGGGGATTAAGAAAGTCGGAGGTCAGTAGACCGAAGTCGGAGGCCAAAGAGCACAGCTGCAGACTGCCTAAATCTGAATAGCGCGTAAGAAGTTAGATACTGGTAACTGTAGAGAGCTTTGAGTGGGATAAATAGATCATAAAGATTTGGTTTGAAATTTAGGATGTTGTAACTTGTTGTTATAATAATTTCAAACAATAGCATCTGACTTCAGATCATTAACCTCGGACTAAAAATGGCATTCAAATTTGAAAAACTTAAGGTTTGGCAAAAAGCTTTAGACCTTGCAGATGAAATAGATAAATTGACAAAATTTTTTCCAAAAGAAGAGATTTATGTTCTGACATCGCAAGCGAAACGTGCTGCTGACTCCATTTCAATGAACATTGCCGAAGGAAGCACTGGCCAGAGTAACCCTGAATTTAAAAGATTTTTAGGTTATGCCCTAAGATCAGATATAGAAGTCGTGAATTGTTTGCATTTAGCTATCAGGCGAGGATATATTACTGAGGAAATCTTTCGAAAGCACTATCAGGCATGTGAAGAGGTTTTGATCATGATTTCAGCTTTAATTAAATCGCTAAATTAAGTTAGGCGGAAGATCGAAGTCTGAAAATATTCCAGCCATGGCTAACGAACTAGATATTCGGACTTCGCTTTCGGACTTTGAAAAAACAACACATTAATTACCGGACTTCGGATACCTGGCTTTCGGACTAAAAATAAAACACTAGATCATCCGACTTCGGACATCCGACATTCGGACTTTATTAACACTAAATCACCGGACCTCGGACACCCGACTTCGGACTAAAACATATGTCAAATTTCCCTCCCAGAGAAAACTTAAATATCAATCAATTCGATTATTCACCTAAGCAGCAAGGTTATGCTTTCCCTGCTGAGTGGGTTAAACATGAAGCAACCTGGTTAAGTTGGCCGCACAAAGAGGCCAGTTGGCCGGGTAAGATCGAAACCATTTACGCTCCTTATTGCCAGTTTATTAAAGTGGTGGCTGAGGGCGAAAAAGTGCGTATCAATGTAAAAGACGAAGAAATGAAAGCCTTTGCCATTGCCGAACTTCAAAAAGCAGATGCCGATTTAACGCAGATTGAATTTTATTTCAACGAAACCAATGATGCCTGGTGCCGAGATCATGGGCCGGCATTTGTGCTTAAAGGCAATGAAAAAGCAGTGGTGGATTGGGGTTACAATGCCTGGGGCGGTAAGTACCCGCCGTTTGATCTGGATGATGTAGTGCCAACTAAAATTGCAAAACATTTTAATTTGCCATTATTCAATCCCGATATTGTAATGGAAGGCGGTTCGGTAGAGTTTAATGGCGCCGGTACAGTTTTAACCACTACTGCATGTTTGTTGAACGAGAACCGCAATCGACATTTAACCAAAGAACAGATTGAAAAGTACCTGCTTGAATATTACGGTCAGGATCAGGTATTGTGGCTCGGCGATGGCATTGTGGGGGATGATACTGATGGCCATATTGATGATATTACCCGTTTTGTAAACGAGGATACCGTTTTAACTGTTGTAGAAAGTAATCCCTTGGATGACAACTATATTTTATTGCAAGAAAATTTAGACGCGTTAAAGGCGATGAGATTAAAGGATGGTCGCTCATTAAATATTATTGAGTTACCAATGCCTTCGCCAGTGATTTATGATGATACCCGTTTGCCAGCTTCTTACGCCAATTTTTACATCGCCAATTCAGCAGTTATTGTTCCGGTTTTTGATGATGTCAACGATCAGAAAGCTTTAGACATTATCCAGGGCTGTTTCCCCGATCGCAAGGTGATTGGAATTAACTCAGTCGATATTATTTGGGGATTGGGAAGTTTCCATTGTCTAAGCCAGCAGGAACCAGCGTTATAATTTATTGATATGAAACTGAGCAGAATAATTTTATTCGGTAATGATATTAGTGCACTAAAGGACTTTTATCAATCCATTTTTAATTTTTCGTTAATAGAGGAAATTGAAAACGAGTGGTTGGTTTTCAACGCAGGAGCCATCGAAATTGCGTTTCATCGAATTGGGAAATCATTCAGAAATGACGATAATTTTCGTGCAGAAAGTAATTTGAAAATGGTTTTCAGTATTGAAGAAGATATTGAAGAGGTTCGAAAACGACTTATAGAAAGAGGTGCAAAAATGAAAGATATCAAATCTTTTGAAGGTATTGATTATCTTTTTTGTGATGGAGAAGATATTGAAGGGAATGTTTTTCAGCTTAGCCAGAAAAAAGCATAATCTTTTATTGCTTTAAATTATAACTTTACAACATTAAAACATTTCAATTTTACAATATTTCATAATGAAATTACTAGAAGGAAAAACAGCGTTAATTACCGGCGCATCAAAAGGAATCGGTCGTAAAATAGCGGAGAAATTTGCAGAGCAAGGTGCTAATGTAGCATTCACCTATTTATCATCAGTAGAAAAAGGTCAGGCTTTAGAACAGGAGTTGCAAGGTTTTGGTACCAAAGTTAAAGGTTATCGTTCTGATGCTTCTAAATTTGATGAGGCTGAGCAATTGATCAGTGATATCGTTGCAGAATTTGGAGCTCTTGATATTGTGGTAAATAATGCTGGTATTACCAAAGATGGTTTATTGATGAGGATGAGCGAAGAAAACTGGGATGATGTAATCAACGTCAACTTAAAATCAATCTTTAACGTAACTAAGGCAGCATCTAAAGTGATGATGAAAGCCCGTAAAGGTGTTTTCATTAACATGAGTTCAGTAGTAGGTGTTTCAGGTAATGCTGGTCAGGCTAATTATGCCGCTTCTAAAGCTGGTATTATCGGTTTTACCAAATCGGTAGCTAAAGAACTGGGATCGCGAAATATCCGTGCTAACGTGGTTGCGCCAGGCTTCATCCGTACCGAAATGACAGATGTTTTAGATCCTAAAGTAGTTGAAGGCTGGGAAAAAGATATTCCGTTAAAACGTGCCGGCGAAACCGAAGATATTGCAAATGTTTGCGTGTTCCTGGCTTCAGATATGAGCGCTTACGTAACCGGACAAACCTTATCAGTTTGCGGTGGAATGCTCTAAGAGGTTTAAGGCTTAAGGCGGAAGGTTTAGTTCAACAAGCGATAAAAAAGTCAAGGTTTTAAAAAACTTGACTTTTTTTGTTACTTCACAAGATATTTCCCCTTCACTTCACTTACATCGGCTTGATTTTTATTCTTCTCAAAAGCTAAATAGCCAGGTTGTAACGATTTCCAGAAACTGGCCTGATCAGGAAATTGCTTTGAATACTTTTTTAAGTTTCCATTGGTCATTTTGAAGGGATAAATGTTTACCGGAATCTTTTCCTGACCAGCATTGCTTGCCTCAACGCCTAGAATATACACTTCTTTAATTTTTTCGTCCGTTAGCGGAATGCAACCAACCGTAACACAATCGCCATGGATGTAAATATCACTTCCCGGTTTTCGGTCTTTTCCAGTTCGAACATCATCTATCGTATTCGGATAATTTATACCCATTGATAAATGAAATTTGCTCATCGGGTTGAAAACATTGATGTAATAAAATCCTTCAGGTGTTTGTCCGTCGCCTTCCATTACTTTTGGCCCCAGTGTACCCGAATGTGCACAAAAATCATAAGTGCGGAATAATTTGTAGTTTTTATCAGTATTAGCCTTTAACCAAACTTCCAGTTTACCTTCACTCTTATAAGCATTGATTACCATCGAAAATTGATCACCAAAACCTTCAGCCAGGATAAATTTTCTTAATGTTTCCCACTTTTCGCTGTATGCCTTTTCTACTCTTTCAAATTTGATTTGAGTTGCTTTGAAATTATTTTGGGCATTTACCATAAAGCTTAGAGATAGCAGTAACGTTAAAAAGATTAATTTCATAAGATCGATTTGGTTTTAAAGATAGGTAATTAACCACAGAGCGTATAGCGTTCTCTTTTTTTACCACAAAGGTCACAGAGAAAAGACGCGAAGTACACAGAGTTCGGTGCTTAAAAAGGTTTAGATACTCCATGATCCTCAGTGCAAAACTCAGTGCACACGGTGGTTAAACGAATGGTGTTTTAGCTTTAGCATAATTCTTTATGATTAACAACCTTGAAAATTTACCTAAATTTACCATCTTTATGAATTATGAACGTTTTTTTTTCAGGGGCTTCTATTTTGTCTTTTCTGGGTTGCCTGGCATTAGGCATACTCTATGCCTGGTTGCTTTATCGCGGTAATAAAAATCTGGATAAAAAACTTCAATATGGTTTGGCTGCGTTAAGGATTGTGGTTGTTACTACGATTTCATGGTTCCTGTTTGCACCACTCATTAAAACCTTAAATTATACTTTAGATAAGCCTGTAATCATCATCGGACAGGATAATTCACTATCAGTTGGTCAGGTTAAAGCAGCAGGTTTCGGTCAAAAACGATACGAACAAAACCTTGAAAGGTTAAGGGATGAACTCGCAGGCAAATACGAAGTAAAAGTGCTTCATTTTGGCGATCAGGTTGCTGATGGCTTCGACTTTAAAAACCGGGGAAAATTGACCGATGCTTCTGCATTTTTTCAGAAAATCAGAGATGAATATACCAACCGCAATGTCGGGGCAGTTGTTTTGGCTACCGATGGGATTTTTAACCATGGTGGCAACCCATTATACAGCATTAATCAGATCAATGCCCCAATTTACACCATTGCGCTGGGTGATAGTATTCCCAGGCGCGATGTATTGATCTCGAATGTAAATTACAATAACATTGTATACCTGGATGATGATTTTACGGTCGAAGTACAGGTACAGGCTTTTCAAAGCAACGGTGAAACCACATCATTAACCATTAGCGAAAATGGTGCAAAGATAGCGCAACAGAATATCTTGATTAATGCCGCTTCCTTTGTTAAAACCATTCCGGTAAAGCTACATGCAGGCAAAATCGGTGTGCAGAAGTACACGGTTCAATTAAGCGCTTTAGCAAATGAAATTACCACGCAAAATAACATTCAGACCTTTTATGTAGAGGTTATTGACGGCAGGCAGAAAGTATTGCTTGCTGCTGCTTCACCTCACCCTGATCTGGGTGTTTTAAAGGAGGCTATTTCGCTCAATAAACACTACGAAGTTAAACTTGCCCTTGCCGATGATTTAAACGCGACAGATCCGTCTAAATTCGATTTAATTGTTTTGTATCAGTTGCCCGATGTGCAGAACATTTCTTCAGCCTTTTTAAAGAAATTAACCGGGTTAAAAAAGCCAGTCTGGTACATTGTGGGGGCGCAGAGCAATGTAAATGCTTTTAATCAGATCCAAAATCAAGTTAATTTGAGCTCCGCCAATGGTTCTGTTCAGGAAGTATATGCCGATTTTGCCAATGGGTTTACCAGTTTCAATCTGACGGATGAGGATAAAAAGCAGGTTTCATCTTTCGATCCTTTACTGAGTCCTTTTGGCAGGTTAACCGTAAATGCAGGAGCAATTCCGGTGTTTAATCAACGCATTGGTAAAGTAAATACGCAGCAACCATTGCTGTTTTTTGCAAACGAAAACGGCTTAAAAACCGGTTATTTAATGGGGGAGGGGTTATGGCGATGGAAACTTGCTGAAGCTGAAAACGAGGCGCCAAAATCCGTTTTAAATGATCTGATTTCAAAAACCGTTCAATACCTTTCTGTTAAAGATGATAAACGTAGGTTTAAGGTTTTTACTGCTAAAGCCGCTTATGATGAAAATGAAAGTATCCAGTTTAATGCAACACTTTATAACGACAGCTACCAGGCGGTTAATGAGCCCGAGGTAAATCTGCAGGTTAAAAATGAAGCGGGAAAGCTGTTCAATTATACTTTCTACAAAACGGAAACGGCTTATCAATTGGATGCAGGTACCATGCCGGCTGGTAATTATTCGTATGTGGCCAATACAGCACTCGGCGGAAAGAAATACACGGCTACCGGAAGTTTTCATGTAAACGCTTTAATTGCTGAATACCAGGAAACGACAGCCAACCACCAGCTTTTAAATACCATGTCTAAACAAAGCAATGGTAAATTGTTTATGCCCGAAAACCTGCTTAAAATAGCTGATGAAATCCTGAAAAATGAGAACATCAAAACCATCAGCTATGAAGACCGTAAGTATGATGAGTTGATTAATATGAAATGGTTGTTTGGTTTAATCATGATCTTGCTTGGAACCGAATGGTTTTTAAGGAAAAGAAACGGGGAACTCTAAGTTTGGAGTTGGGTGTTGTGAGTTTGGTGTGCAGTCAGATGTTACCATCTGACTTAGTAATTATTTTGAAATGGATAAATAAAATGATATAGGTGCTGTCAGATGTTACCATCTGACAGGGCGATTATGTTTGGTAATAACTGATGGTATTTGATTAATCTGAAAAGTGCGGGTGTTAACATACCGACACATAAAGTGCAATAGTTATGGGGTTAAGAAACAGAAATTTATTTTTAGAGAAAAAATGCTTTTTTTGACCACAAGTTGCTATAAGCACATAAAGCTGCTCGAAAGTGATTTTTGTAAACTAATTATTGCGAATAGCATGAACTTCGTGGCGGTTAAATACAATATTTCAATCCTTGGGTATGTAATCATGCCCAATCACTTTCATATTCTGCTTTACTTCAACGAAGAAAATAAATTATCTGATGCCATGCGTGATTTGAAAAAGTTTTGTGCATTTGAAATAAGGAAATACCTTGAAACCAATGAAAGTCTTTTACTGAATCGGATCAGGATTGAAAATGAGAAGCAAGTATTTAAGGTTTGGAATGATAGATTTGATGATGTTTGGATCGGTAATAGAGAGCTTCTAGAAGTTAAACTGGAATATATTCATCAAAACCCTTTGCAAGCTCACTGGAGTTTAAGTGAATATCCTGAAGATTATAATTATAGCAGTGCAGCATTTTATCTTGGTAACGAACACGATATTATTAAGCTAACTGATTACAGGGATATTTTTGATTGAATTGGAACTTGTGTCAGATGGTAACATCTGACACCACGAAAAAGAAGTTAAACTGGAATATATTCATCAAAACCCCTTGCAAGCTCAGTGGAGTTTAAGTGAATATCCTGAAGATTATAATTATAGCAGTGCAGCATTTTATCTTGGTAACGAATACGATATTATTAAGCTAACTGATTACAGGGATATTTTTGATTGAATTGGAACTTGTGTCAGATGGTAACATCTGACACCACGAAAACTAGAGATCTTTGGTTGATAGTTCTAGGTGGATGTGCAGTTAGATGGATGTGCAGTCAGATGTTACCATCTGACTGATAGATATTTTTTGTAAATAATTGAAGGTGTTTTAACTTTGATAGTGCCAGATGGTAACATCTGACACCACAAAAAAAGGTACTTCTGACACCACGGAAAGGAAAAGGAATAGGGAGCTTTAAGTTTGGAGGCTCGTAACTCCGAACTAAAAACTCCAAACTGAGTTAGTGCCATTCATCCCGGTAAACAAACTTAGGCATATGCCATTCGAAACGGATAGAAAGCAGTCTCAATGTTAAACCTACTATGGCAGCAAAAACAGTTGCAAGCATTTCGGATCCATGAAAATGTTCGATCCCGATGTAAACAGAGCCGGTAACATTTGCTGCACTGGCATAAATCTCTTTGCGGAAAAGAAAAGGCACTTCATTGCAGAGTACATCACGAAGCACGCCACCTGCACAACCGGTGATCATTCCGCTAAAAAGTACAATCAAATAAGGTAAATGAATCTGTTGCGCTACCTGGCACCCGATAATGGTAAACACCACCAAACCCAAAGCATCCAGGTAAAGAAAAAGTTTTTTGAGCCTGGTCATGATGGACGCAATAAAAGCAGCAAATAAGGCCGCCGCCGCAGTAATCACTAAATACTCGGGATGTTCTACCCAACTCATGGGGTAATGTCCAAATAATACATTTCTAACCGTTCCGCCACCCAGAGCCGTAACCCAGGCAATAATACAAACGCCAACCCAATCCATATCGCGCCTGCCGGCAGATAATGCAGCAGTCATGGCCTCGGCAGTTATGGCTATAATGTAGAGGATATGGAGCATTCGAATGTAACGGTTTAATCGGTTAATTGATCGGCCAATTGTTTAACAGTTGAACTTTAAACTAAATACTGTCAACTGAATACTGCACACTGCCAACTGAAAACTAATCTTTCTTCTCCTCCCTGATAATCACGAAAACATCTTCATTATCTTTCTTCATAAAATATTTTTCGCGTGCAAATTTCTCTGCAGTATTTAAGTTGGTGTTCAGTTCGTTTAAATCCTTTTTAACCTGGGCGGTTTCTTTCTCGAAATATTCTTTTTCTTCCTGCAGTTTATTCGCCTGACTGCGGTATTCATATTGCGACATCATATCATTTTTGTCGAAAAATAGCATCCACATCGCGAAAGCGACCGTTGCAAGGAAATATTTATTGCGGAAAAGATCTATTAAACGTTTCATATTTTTCTCGAAAACCGTTATTAAACCTTGCAGGTTTTTAAAACCTGTAAGGTTTGCTGAGCAAATATAGTATTAAATAAAAACATCCGAAGATTTAAAATCTCCGGATGTTTCGCAAATAAGTTTTTCAACTTGGTAACACCAAATTGGATTGTCATATTGAGCCCGTCTAAACACCTATCGAAAAGTTCTTCGGCAAGCTCAGAATGACACTCATCATAAGGGTTATTTTTTCGCGTATTTGAATTTCGAACCGATGAAACGTGCGTTTTCGCCCAATTCTTCTTCAATACGTAACAATTGATTGTATTTTGCAATCCTGTCCGAACGTGAAGCTGAACCGGTTTTAATCTGTCCGCAGTTTAATGCAACAGCTAAATCAGCGATGGTAACATCTTCAGTTTCACCAGAACGGTGACTCATTACCGAAGTATAACCACTGTTTTGTGCTAAAGTAACCGCATTAATCGTTTCAGTTAATGAACCGATCTGATTTACTTTTACCAGGATAGAGTTTGCCGTATCTTCATCGATACCACGTTGTAAACGGGTTACGTTAGTTACAAACAAATCATCACCTACCAATTGAACGCGGTCGCCAACTTTATCAGTTAAAGTTTTCCAACCAGCCCAATCGTTTTCATCCATACCATCCTCGATAGAGATAATTGGATATTTGGCAGAAAGATCAGCTAAATATTGTGCTTGCTCTTCGCTTGAACGTATAGCACCTTTATCGCCTTCAAATTTGGTATAATCGTATTTACCATCTTTGTAGAACTCAGATGATGCACAATCTAGCGCTAAACAGATTTGTGAACCTGGTTGGTAACCAGCAGTTTCAATAGCTTTTAATACCGTTTCAATTGCATCTTCAGTACCATCAAAAGTTGGGGCGAAACCGCCTTCATCACCTACCGCAGTAGATAAACCTCTATCGTGAAGGATTTTTTTCAAACTATGGAAAACTTCAGTTCCCCAACGTAACGCCTCAGAGAAAGAAGGTGCACCTACTGGCATGATCATAAACTCCTGGAATGCAATAGGAGCATCAGAGTGAGAACCACCATTGATGATGTTCATCATCGGGATAGGTAAAGTGTTTGCATTAACACCGCCAATATAACGGTATAATGGCTGGCCAATTTCGTCAGCAGCAGCTTTTGCAACCGCTAAAGAAACACCTAAAATAGCATTAGCGCCTAAGTTACCTTTGTTCTCGGTACCATCAAGGTCTAACATAAGTTTGTCAATTGCGTTTTGTTCAAAAACATCAATACCCCTTAATGCATCAGCAATTTTGGTGTTTACATTTTCTACTGCTTTTAAAACGCCTTTTCCTAAATATGTAGATTTATCTCCATCACGTAATTCAACAGCTTCATATTGTCCGGTAGATGCACCACTTGGTACTGCAGCACGGCCAAATGCACCTGCTTCCGTTGCAACTTCTACTTCTACTGTTGGATTTCCTCTTGAATCGAGGATTTGTCTCGCATGGACATTAACGATTATGCTCATTTTTATTTTAATTTTTGTTGATTTCTTAACCTGCTTAGTGTACAAAGTACAATTACTAAGCCCAACATCAAAGTTAGTATAATTTTTAAATAAATAAAGCGTTTTGAGGGTTAATGTTACGATAGTTGACTGAGTTAACAGATGGTTAATTTAAGTTTATATTAGCGGCGAAACCGATGTAGGTTGCAGCTTAACAGGTATTGAGTACTGATGTTGATTTGAAAAGCAATTGCAGTATTACTTCTGTTGGGGTTGGCCCCGCTTTTCATTACAAGTCCTCTCCCGATGAAAAATCGGGATTGCGGGCTTTTCATTTCAATCGGGTTTAAATTACTTAGGTTCGGTAAATTATAGGAAACAATGCCCGTGCTGAAGATGCCGTCATCCCGATGCTATAGCTGTAAGATCAGGAGGCATTGGAATGGTGATATTTATCGGTCGGTGTCTCACCGACCGAATAGAGTCTCTTTATTTTTTAGCCTCCGCCAAAAGTTCTGAATTCAGGCGTACATATTCATCAATCTTTTGGGCTTTAGCGGCGTCAATGCCTTGTTGCGCTGTAATTGCAGCAGCAGCTTTATCGCCCATTTTTAACTGAATACGGCCTTTCCAAAGTTTAAACCAAGGTGCCTTTGGATCTGATTTTTCTGCTTCAGTCGCCCATTCCAAAGCCTGTTTTAAATCTTTTCCATGCTGAAAATAGTATTGTGCAGCTGCAAAATAGGGTTTCTTTTCACCTTTCATGGCTTCAGCAATATTGGCCATTACTTTTTCATCAATAGAAGTGGTGATATTAACAGCATACGCGCTATTTTCCCACATCATGTTTAAAGTTGCAGAAGTTTCGCTGACAGAGGAGAACTGCATGGTCAAAGTTTCAACTTTATCCTTTAGAGCCATCGTTTTTACTTTAACTCGAAGTATATCGTCACTTTCCTTATAATCGTATGCACCCCACTGATCGGCAGTCTTATTGAAAATGACGGTCCACTCATTTTTACCAGGAATACTAAACAAGCTATATTCCCCTGCTGGTAAATCTTTACCTTCAACTTTAACGTCATCGGTAAATTTAACCCGCGTAGCAGCGTTTGCTCCGTTACGCCATACCACACCCATCGGTTCTATACCACCAAAAATTTTGCGGCCTTTTACATTCGGACGGGAATAGGTTAAGGTTATTTTGCCCAATCCAAAATCCTGGATTAAGGTTTGGCCACTACTTGGCTGAGGGAATTTTGCATCCTGGGCACCGGCGAAATGTGCAGCACCTAAAAGTGCAACAGATAGCATTAATGATTTGATCGATAATTTCATTATTTTGTTGTTTTTGCTTATTGCGAATTTACGCAATAAGCTCCGGCTTTAACAAAAGTTTAATATCAACTCTAAATCAGTTGGTTTTTTCTGAAACCAAAAATCAGTTCATCAAAATATTCACCATTTTTAAAAATGGTCCCCTTTAATTCGGCTTCGAACACAAAACCAGATTTCTGTAAGACCCTTTGTGAAGCCAGGTTGGTATGGGTAGTCCTCGCGAAAATTCTGTCGATCTCAAATGTTTTGAAACCATATTGTAGCATTTCTTTTATCGCAAGCGCAACGATGCCTTTACCCCAATGTTCTTCCCCAATCCAATATCCTATTTCTGCACTTTTGCTGTAGATGTCTGCCAGTTGATGTACGCCGATCGATCCTATTACTTCATCGTTAAATACAATGGCTTTGATCTGTAAGGGATCGTGACTCGAAGCCAATTGAATAAAAGCCTCTCCATCTTTTTTCTCGTAAGGAAAAGGAAATTTATTGGTCAGGTATTTGGAAATGTTAAAGTTATTAGCATGTTTAACCAAATTTTCAATATCACTTTTTTGGTAAGGGCGTAAAATTAATTGCATTGGTTTAGATTATGATCTGCCGAATGTAAAGCTAAATGTTGGCAAAAATAAAATTTAAACGCTGTAATTCCGTTTTAATCTGGTTCATGCCAATTAAACCGCCAGACATGCCGCTTGATTGCTGAAAAACATTTACTGTCAGTTCATTTTCTTCTCCTGGCATCATGGTTACGCTGAATTTGTAGTAGGTTGTAAATGCACTCAATAATAGTCTTTTTATGCGGCTGCCTTTTTCTAAAATTAAATTCCCGAATTGTTGATCTATTACCTTATAGCCTTGTAATTCAAAAAGCCCGGTAATTTTTCTAGTCATTTCCTCAACAGAAATATCCCTGTACAGGTTTGAAATCAATCCGTCAACCGTTTGCAGGTTTTTTACAAAAAAAGTCATAATAGTAAACAGGGGTTATTTTAGTTCATCTAATACCTTAAACAACTTTTTGTTGATACTGTTTCCGCTGTAATTATTAATATTGATCACGACAACGTATTTGTTGCCTGCTGCATCAGTATGGTAACCTGCAAATGCCGAAACATCATTAATGGTTCCGCTTTTAATTTTCATGCCATTGTATTCCGGTAGGGCTTTTTCATAGTCAGCGAACCAGTTTTCTTTTTGGATCTGGAAAAGTATATTAGCCATGGCAGAGGTCGTGACCCTGTCGCCCGGAGAAAGTCCGCTGCCATCAATAATGTTAAGTGCCGTTTTATCGATTCCCTTACTTGCCCAAAAATTAATCTCAGTTTCTGCACCCTTGCTTGTTATAGCTTCTTTGCCTGATTTTATTGCAATGGTTTTCAAAAGTGATTCGCCATATAAATTAATACTTTTCTTTAAAAACCAATAGGTAATGTCGCTTAAACTTGGCGAACTGATGGTGTTTATTTTCTGTGTAACAGGAGGAATAACCTGATTATTCAGGGTCATCAACCTGGTGGTGGTGGCTTGCCGGCTGGTAGAAATTCCCAGTCTTTTCAATGTATCCTCCAAGCGGTAAGCGCAATCAAACGCAGGATCGGGCAAAGCAACCGAAATGCCTGTTTTAGCAACCCCCATTCCCCAGCTCCCGCGCAGGTAAGCCACATCGCTATAGGGTGGGAGAAAGGCATAACTTCTGTCGCCGGTACCAGACGAGCCGGTTTTCAGCTCGTTTATAATCTGAATGTATGGAGTAGCCGGAACTGTTTTTACAAATTTTACCTCGTCAGCTGTGCTGCTACCAGGCCTAAGGTGAATATCAAATTGATTTTCCCGCCAGGCCAAGCCAGATGTTCCTGCGCCATAATAATTGCCTATATCCTGCCAAACCCAACCTTCAGGCGTGGTTTGTGTGCCAAAGATACGGTCATCACCAATTATAGCGCCATCAATTTTCTTAATTCCGACCGCCTTTATGGCAGCAACCCATTGCGTTAAAACAGTATTTTCTTTGTTTTGATAACGCCATGAACCCAAAGTGGGGTCTCCACTGCCGATTATCATTATGTTACCCTTTAAGGTTCCATCGTTGGTAACCGTACCGGTGTAAGCCAAAGTAGTCTGGTACTGGAAATCTTTTCCTAAGATACTAAATGCAGTAGCGGCGGTAATGGTTTTTAAGGTTGAAGCGGTAGCCAAACCTATCTGTTCATTTTTAGCATATAAGGTTTTGCCCGTATTGGCATCCAAAACGCATAGCGAAACCATCGCATGTCTGGCCTGTTCATCATTTAATAGATTATTAAAAGCTTTTTCTATATTTTGGATTCTGTTTTGGGCAAAGCTCTGGGTAAAGAAGAAAGACAGGAAGATGAAAAGGAGTGTGAAAAATTTCATTTGTGTGCAGTGGAAATCACTAAATTATATATAATTTGGTGATTATGATCTCTTTTTAGATATAATTTAGTAATTACGATCGCTAAATTATACTAACTCAGAACTTAGCCATTAAACAGCTTATTCCGTTTAATCTCTTTTCCCTGTCTGAGTTTTATGGCATGATAAATCGATGGTACATCGTTTGTCCATTTTTTGAGGGCGAGTATAATAGCGAGTATTTCTGACCTTGTAGCCAGGCCGAGCCAGAAACAAATTTCAAAAAGCACGACCGATTCGCACTGCACCATAATCTCAACCAGGGTGGCAAATATAGTAAGTGTCCAGATTTTAGCACCGATAGAGTGGGTAGCAATTTCTTTTTTAAATTTGATATAACATAGTATATAGGTAAAGGCCTCAAAAGTACCCAGTATAATCAGTTTTATAAGGTTGGTTTTAAAAAAATCAGGACATTGGATGTAGGTGGCAATTGCTACAGAAATAAAAAATACCTGGTCTATGCCAGAATCCAGGCGCCTCAGTTTTTCAGATGAGATATTGAGCTTACGGGCGATAATCCCATCAAACACGTCGGTTAATAAACCAACAGATAATAAAGTAACGGCTAAAAAAGAATAATGCCTAACATGGAAAACGCTTAACAGAATAATTCCAAAACCGATAAGTAACCTGGAATAAATTAAAAAGATTGGAATATGTTTCATGACGGAACGCGCACAAAAAAGCCCCGATAAATCGAGGCTTTTACTTAATTTATGAATTAAACCAATTCTTTTTGAACCAGGTATTCGGCAATCTGTACAGCATTGGTTGCTGCACCCTTACGTAAGTTATCCGCAACAATCCAAAGGTTTAATGCTTTTGGTGCCGATTCATCTCTACGGATACGGCCTACAAAAACTTCATCTTTTTCATGTGCATCTTTTGGCATCGGGTATTTGAGGTTAGCCACATCATCCACAACAATTACGCCTGGCGCTTTTTCTAAAATACTACGCACTTCGGCTAAATCGAAATCATTTTCGAACTCGATATTAACCGATTCTGAGTGACCACCCATAACCGGGATCCGAACTGTGGTAGCGGTAACTTTTATGTTATTATCGCTCATGATTTTGTTCGTTTCCTTCACCATTTTCATTTCTTCTTTGGTGTATCCGTTATCAGTGAAAACATCGATGTGAGGAAGCACATTTAAGTCGATTTCGTATGGATAAGCTTTTGGGCCATCAATGCCTTTGCGTTCGTTCATCAACTGATCAACCGCTTTAACCCCTGTGCCTGTAACCGATTGGTAGGTAGAAACGATTACACGTTTGATTTTGTATTTATCGTGCAAAGGTTTTAAAACCACAACCATCTGAATGGTAGAACAGTTTGGGTTAGCAATGATTTTGTTATCAATAGACAGTTCATGTGCATTAACTTCCGGTACAACTAACTTAATTGCGGGATCCATTCGCCATGCCGAAGAATTATCGATAACTGTTGTTCCGGCTTCTTTAAAACGCGGTGCATGTTCCAATGAAGTATTTCCACCTGCTGAAAACAAAGCAATATCCGGTTTCATGCTGATGGCAGTATCCATGCTAACAATTGGGAACTTCTTACCCTTAAAAGTAATTTCCTTACCAACACTCTTTTCTGATGCTACGGGAATTAACTCTGTTAAAGGGAAATTTCTTTCCTCCAATACTTTTAACATGACAGTGCCAACCAACCCGGTGGCACCCACTACTGCTACTTTCATTTTAATTTTTTTTAATATTATTAATTATTTGATATGAGTTCAAATATGCTAAAAATTAAGCTGATATCCCTATTCTTGCTAATTAAATTTGCTTTTTATATTTAAAATTTTTGGTTTTCCATAGAAAATATGGTTAATCGCTAAATCGCTAATTCTATTTAGCAATGCTCGGTAGGATGGCTATCATGCCGGGCAGGCCTATAGTGAGGACACATTTATATTAACTATTATTGGTTTAGGATATATTCCGAAGGCGATCGTCATGCTGAATTTATTTCAGCATCTTTCCTGCCATTAACTGGTCCTCATTCCTTAAGAAGCAATAGTTTTGGGGATAAATGTTGATTTTTTCCGCTCTTTGCCGCGGGGCATGGTACTTTGGAGCGCCAAAGTACCCAAAGCGCCTTGTCAATCCAGCAATGTGGCTACACACCGCCCACGCACATCAAAAAACAGTGGCACTTCGTTTTGTGTTCAATTTATATTAAATTTTAAATTCAATCTAATGATGAACACAAAACCACTGCGTTTCAGGTTTGGCAGTGCAATTTGAGCCATTGTGCACCTGTTTTTTGATTCTCCAGCCACTTGGGATTGACGGCGTCCTTCGGTAAAGACTGGGGTTTATTAAAGCCAGCTAACAGGATGCCCAAACCATTTTTAAAAAGATGTGTCTAAACGATAGGCGCAGGCGGGAATCTTAATAAAAAAGGCTTTAAGACTTTCTTTGGTTCCCAATCGAATGGGGAATGACTATTCGTCGGGGTTTTCAATCCACTAAAATGTATTGTCAAATAAATTTTACAGACAATAGGATTATAGCTACTGCCATTAAAAAGAATTGTTGTCAGGTTTAGATAAACACGGATAATACTCGCAATAATAGATGAGTTTTGGGTTATGGAAGAATAGGAGGGGATGTGATTTATGAAGATAGCTCTCTCCATTTCGCTTCAGTCGAGAGGACGACAAGGATGTGTTAAACCCCGCAGGTTTCAAAAGTCTGCGAGGTTTGGATAAGTTTAAATCAAGTTCGCTTTAATATAATCGCAGCTGGTTTTGATTGAGCCGATCGGATCTGGTTTGTAGTTGGTTTCATGTTCTACAAAGAAATGCTGCATACCAGAAAGTTTTGCCTCAGCAAAAATCGGTTTGAAATCTATAGAACCGGTACCTACTTCAGCATTTAAGGCTGGATTAGTTTTATCCATATCTTTAACATGCCACATCGGGAAACGGCCAGGATATTTTTTAAACAAAGCCAATGGATCATTACCTGAACGCACAACCCAATATAAATCCATTTCAAAGTTGACCAGGTTTTTATCGGTTTCGCTTAAGTAAACATCATAACCGGTGGTATCACCCAATTTCTTAAATTCGAAATCGTGGTTGTGGTAGGCAAACTTTAAGCCTGATGCCTTTGCAATTTCAGCCACTTTATTAAAATCGTCGGCAGTTTTCTTAAAGCCATCTACACCTTTGCTCATATCAACATGTGCACCGGCAATGGTAAAATATTTACCGCCAATAGCTGCTGCTGATTCGATATCTGCTTTTAATTTGTCGGTTTTTCCGGTTTTAGAGAATTCGTCCATTCCATAATGCCCACTTGGTGCTTTCAAGCCGTTCGCATTTAATAATGCTTTAAACTCTTTAGGTGTTAAGCCCCAAAATTTTCCGTTAGAAAAACCATAGGTTTCCACTTCTTTGTACCCGGCCTGCGCTACTTTTTCGATAACGCCTTTCACGTCTTTCGGTAATTCTCCACGCAAAGTATAGAGCTGTAAACCAACATTTTTGCTGGCTTTATCAAAGGCAAAAGAGGGGATCAGCAATGCTGCTCCGGCCGCTAATCCTGCCTGCTTTAGGAATGTCCTTCTTGAATTCATCTCTTAAATTAAATAATCTCTTTTTTAATATAAGCACAACTTGCAGCAACAGATTCCATCGGATTTGGTTTGTAGTTGGTTTCATGCTCTACAAAGAAATGTTTCATGCCCGAAAGTTTGGCCTGTGCAAAAATCGGTTTAAAATCTATAGATCCGGTGCCTACTTCTGCGTTTAAGGCCGGGTTGGTTTTATCCATATCCTTAACATGCCACATGGTAAAACGTCCCGGATTTTCTTTAAACAGTTTTAAAGGATCGTTTCCTGAACGTACCACCCAATACAGATCGAGTTCGAAATCAACCAATTTTTTATCTGTCCCTTTCAACAGGATTTCGTATCCGGTAGTATTGCCAATTTTATCGAATTCGAAATTGTGGTTGTGGTAAGCCAGGCGAATACCTGCCGCTTTGCACATTTTTCCAGCTTCGTTTATTCTGGAGGCAATTTTTTGATAATCTTCAGCATTTTTTCTGAGGCTGGTATCTAACCAAGGGATGGTTACATACTCGCTTTTCAGTACTTTTGCTGCTGCAATTGCAGCCTTTAATTCGGTGGTGTTGCCATCACTTAAATAAGTCCCTAAGCCATAATGGCCACTTGGTGCCTTTAAACCGTGAGCATCCAACAATGCTTTAAATTCTTTAGGCGTTAAACCCCAAAACTGATCCTTTATCGAAAAACCATAGGTTTCTACTTCCTTAAAACCTGCTTTGGCGATTTTTGCAATCGTCCCTTTTACATCTTTAGGCAACTCATCTCTTAAAGAATACAATTGGAGGCCAACAACTCTCTTATTATCCGCTGCAAAAGCAAATGACGGAACGATCAGTGCCGCCGCTGCAGCTACGCTGCTGTTGATTAGAAAATTTCTTCTTGATATCATAATGTAGATTAAATATCGCAGATAGATACAGCCTTTTTCAATGAGGCTATTTTATCTGCATGTTTAGGTATAAATTCTTGTGCAACGTAACCTTTAAAGCCGGTTTCGGCAATGGCTTTCATAATGGCAGGGTAATACAATTCCTGCGTATCGTCTATTTCATTACGGCCCGGTACACCAGCGGTGTGGTAGTGCGCAATGTATTGGTGGTACTGCCTGATGTTACTGATTACATCACCTTCATCAATCTGCATGTGGTAAATATCATATAACAATTTGAAATTTTCAGAACCCAGGCGTTTGCAGAGTTCAGCACCCCACGATGTCCTGTCGCATTGGTAATCTTTATGGTTTACTTTGCTGTTTAGCAACTCCATTACCAATACCACCTTGTGCTTCTCGGCCAATGGAATTAACTGTTTTAATCCTTTAACACAATTGTTCCAACCGGTTTCATCGTCTTTACCACGACGGTTTCCACTAAAGCAGATCAGGTTTGTATAACCGGCTTCAGCCACCAGCGGAATCATTTTGGTGTAATTTTGAACTAACTTTTCGTGGAATTTTTCGTCGTTAAAACCATCTACTAAGTTAATCTCGGCTCCATTGCACATGGTTGATTCTAAGCCATGTTTTTTTAATGTAGGCCAATCGTTCGGGCCAACCAGATCAATTCCTTTGATTCCTATTTTTTTTGCTTCAATGCAAAGCGCTTCAACATCAAAGCTGCTAAAACACCAGCGGCATACGGCATGGTTGATATTTCCTTTTAGCCTGAGTGGCTCGTTTGATTCTGTTTTGTTCATGGCTAGGGCGGAGAGGCCTGAAGAAACACCAACTGCTGCTGTTCCTGCAACAATATTCTTTAATGCATTTCTTCTATTGATGTTAGAGGTCATATTAAACAGTTTTAGCTTCTACTTCTGATTTGGTTTTATCGTTAAATAATAAAGCAAACAATAAGAAAACTGCAGCTGCAATTCCTGCTGGAATAATCCAAACCATTTTCCAGTCAGTTACATCCCCTGTTTTATACATATCTGTAATTAAGCCCGCTACTTTAAACCCAATTAACATACCAACGCCATAGGTAGCTAGGGTGATAATACCCTGAGCTGCACTTTTAAATTTTTCTCCTGCTTTTGAGTTGGTGTAAATCTGACCGGAAACAAAAAAGAAATCGTAGCAAACACCATGGAGTGCGATACCAATAATGAGCATGAAACTTAAGCTGCCGGCATTGCCATAAGCAAAAAGAATATAGCGTACCGCCCAGGCCAGCATACCAACTATAATGGTTTTCTTGAAGCCGTATTTTGAAAAGAACACAGGAATAGCCAGTAGAAATAATGCTTCAGAAACCTGACCAATGGCCATTTTACCTGTTGGGTTGGAAACTTTGATGTCAGCCAGGAAAAGGCCTGCATTTTGATAATAAAAGGCTAACGGGATACAGATCAGGATGGAAGAAATAAAGAAGACAGCAAAATTTTTATCTTTTAACAATTTCAATGCGTCTAATCCTAAAATGTCGCCTACTTTTATTTTTTCGTCTTTGGCAACCTTTGGCGGAGTTGCAGGTAGGGTAAAACTAAACAGTCCCAATACCAAAGAAGCGATGCCAGCCATCAGAAAGGTGCTTTTTAATAATCCGGCTTGAATTCCTTCCGGAGAATCCCAGTGGAAGGCAAAACTGATCAATAAACCAGCGATGATCCAGCCTATTGTACCAAATACCCTGATGTTAGCAAATTCTTTTTCCGCATCTTTCATTTGGTTGAATGAAACAGAGTTTACAAGCGCAAGGGTTGGCATAAACAAAATCATGTAAGCTAAAACGTAAGGGTAGAAAACACTCACATCCGGCGCACTATACATCTGGTACATTAAAATAGCACCAATAATGTGTAGAACACCCAAAATTCTTTCAGCGTTAAAATATCTGTCGGCGATGAGGCCTATTATAAATGGAGCAATAATAGCACCCCAGGATTGAGTTGAAAATACGGAACCAATTTCAGAGTTGGTTGCCTTCAGGTTATTGTTTAAGAATGCTCCTAAAGTTACAAACCATGCTCCCCAGATAAAGAATTCAAGGAACATCATGGCAGAAAGTTTAAAGCGTGTAGTGCTATTCATTTGGCTGTTAATTATGTAAGATGGTTAAGGTAAGAGGGATGAAGGAGACGTATCCCCGTAACTCATCTTACAACTTTATAATATTTTAACTGGATTTGGTAAGAGGGATTTTGTAATTCACATTATACATTTTCCCTCTTACATTTTCTATTTTTCTAATTCTTTTTACGGAGATGTTGTAGCTACATCATCTGAATTTTTAAGAGGGAGACGGAATTCACATTATACATTTTCCCTCTTACATTTTCCGTTTCCTATAGTTCTTTGATAGAGATGTTTTTGTACCAAACTTCATCTCCATGATCCTGTAGGGCAATTTTACCGGTTTTAAAAGTTCCCCAGTTTTCCCATGTGGCAAATTTGCTTCCTGCAACAATCTTTTTCCAGTTATCATCCCAAAGGGTTGTTTTTACTACTTCAACACCATTCAAAATTAAAGTTAGCTTTCCTTTTTTGCTGATGATCTCAGCTTTATTCCACTCGCCAACCGGTTTAACGGGTTCTGATGAACTTTTTACCAGATCATAAAGATCGCCGGCACGGTGTTTTGTGATTTTTCCATCAGGGTGGCCATCATTATCGATTACCTGCATTTCCAACCCGGTAGAATAGGTAGCATGGTATTTAGGTTCTTCGTGAACATAAAAAATAAGGCCACTATTTGCTTTTGGAGCTACTTTCCAGTCATACTTTAAGTGGAAATCACCATATTCTTTATCGGTAACCAAATCGCCACCACCGTCTTTACCTTTTTTAGCCAAATCCAGGTGTAATGCACCATCCTGAACCTGCCAGCCACTACCAACAGTAGTTTTGTTGTATGTATGCCAGCCAGTTGTGGTTTTACCATCAAAAAGTGGTTTAAAGCCTTTTTGTGCTTTTGATATTTGTGTAACTGCCAGCATAATGCAAGCAGAAAGAAAGATTTTTTTCATTTTTTTTAAATTAAACCTCGTAGGTTTTTAAAACCTGCGGGGTTTGTAATTATTAAAGTGTTAAATTATTCCAGCCTTTACGGTATTCGCGTTTAACAAACTGGTTTGCTTCTTCAAAGTTGGTCACTTTCATATTATCGTTATCCCAAAGCATTTTCATATACCGGCCCGGGTAACTGGTCTTACCATTTACCGTTTTTTGTACATCAAAACTTCTGATGGCCAGGTTGGCCATCAATAAAGCCTCCGTTAACGGACCAGCAATTTCGAAAGGCGAACTCACTTCTTGTTTGCCGTAACCAGCAATTGCCGCTTCAACCCATTGCTTGTAGTGTCCGTTTGCTCCATCCGGTACCCGGGCATATTTTGGCGCAACTTTAATGTCCTTGTTTTTACTTAAAGGCAATAATTTAGGGTTTGCACTATAGGTTTCGGCCATCATCTTACCTTTTGTTCCGATAAATAGCGTACCGTTACCACCATCGCCAAAAGTTTCATTCGCTTCTAATTCTTCCGGCCGTTCTGGCTGGATCCCACCATCCATCCAATGTAAGGTAACATCACCTTTGGTTTTATCCGTTTTAGGGAACTTTAAGGTAACATGGCTTGACGGCGGGCAGCTTTCAGGGAAATATCCGCGTTTAAATTCATCCACATAAACAGAACCTACACTGGCCTGCACCTCTTTGGCATATTTTAAATTTAATACGCTAAAAGGAGCTTCGATTAAGTGGCAACCCATATCGCCTAAAGCGCCTGTTCCGTAGTCCCACCAGCCGCGCCAGTTAAATGGAACCAATTTATCTACATAGTCCTTTTCAGGAGCTGTCCCCAACCATAAATTCCAGTCTAATTCTTTAGGGATTTCTGCTTTTTGACTTGGCCACGGAATACCCTGAGGCCATACCGGGCGGTTGGTCCAGGCATAAACTGTATGCACATCACCGATTAAACCCGCTTCGTACCATTCCTTCATCTGGCGTGGACCATCATTTGATGCCCCTTGATTGCCCATTTGCGTAACCACTTTATATTTTTTTGCGGCTGCGGTCAGAATCCGCGCTTCATAAATATCGTGTGTTAGTGGTTTTTGAACGTAAACATGCTTACCCAGCTGCATGGCAGCTAAAGCCTGTATGGCATGGTTATGATCGGGAGTAGAAACAGAGACAGCATCGAAGTTTTTATGCTCTTTATCCAGCATTTCGCGCCAATCTTTATAATATTTTGCTTTAGGGAAAGCTTTTACGCTAGTTGCCGCGCGACGATCGTCTACATCACACAGGAAAGCAATATCTGCTTTTCCGCTTTTGTGAAACATATCCAAATCGCTTTGGCCTTTTCCGCCAACCCCAATGCCGGCAACCAATAGGCGATCGCTCGGTGCTAAATAGCCGGTTCCGCCCAAAACATGGCGCGGAACAATCATAAAGGCAGCGGCAGCGATTGCTGAAGTTTTAATAAAATCACGGCGGTTACTCGTGTTTTTATTTTCATGCTCTGTTTTCATATTTAGTAAATCGATTTGCTAGCTAAATTCGACTATTTTTTCTTTAAAGATAAAATATACTTTACCATAAGTTTGGCATCATCTTTTTTAAGCGTAGCATGTGCGGTCATCGGCATATTGCCCCAAACACCTGTTCCACCTTTAATAATCTTATCGGCCAACATGTTGATGTTTTTTTCTGTAGCCGGATATTTTTTTGCGATATCTACGTACGCAGGGCCAATAATTTTATTGGTTTTATTATGACAGCCTAAGCAGTCTGATTTGTTGATCAGCTTTTCGCCCGGATTTGATTGAAAGGCAGCGTGGGTTGTTGTAGTGGCTGTTGCAAGCACAGCCTTCTCTTTTGCTAAATCAGCCTTTGAAAACGACGCCATAAAAATGACTACAGCGCCTAAAATTAAAAATGTTTTTTTCATGTTGTGTGTGTTTTGTGTGTTGTTATTTTTATAATCCTAATATTCTTTTATTGAAAGCGCTGTCACTGCCCGATGCAGCAAAATCATCAAATGCTTTATCAGTTACATTAATAATGTGCTTTTTGATAAATTCTGCACCTTCCCGGGCGCCATCCTGCTGGTTTTTAATACAGCATTCCCATTCCATTACAGCCCAACCTTTAAAATCATACTGGGCTAATTTACTAAAAATGGTTTTAAAATCAACCTGTCCATCACCTGGCGAGCGGTAGCGACCTGCGCGGTTTGCCCAACTCTGGTATCCGCCAAAAGTGCCCTGTTTGCCTGTAGGATTAAATTCTGCATCTTTTACATGGAAAGCTTTGATGCGTTCGTGGTAAAAATCGATGTACTGAATGTAATCCAATTGTTGCAACACAAAGTGAGATGGATCATACAATAAGCATGCCCGCGGATGATTATTCACTGCCGCAAGAAACATCTCGTAAGTTTCACCATCAAATAAATCCTCTCCGGGATGGATTTCGTAGCAAACGTCTACACCACATTGGTCAAATTCGTTTAAGATCGGTGTCCACCGTTTTGCCAGTTCTGCAAAACCTTCTTCAACCAATCCGGCCGGACGTTGAGGCCATGGGTGAAAATATTGCCATAATAACGAGCCACTAAACGTTGCATGTGCATTTAAACCCAGGTTCTGCGATGCCTGTGCAGCATATTTCATCTGTTGTACAGCCCATTCCGTTCTGGCTTTTGGGTTTTTATGTACATCTTTTGGTGCAAAAGCATCAAATAAGTCATCGTAAGCAGGATGAACGGCAACCAACTGACCTTGCAGGTGTGTTGACAGTTCGGTTATTTCCAAACCGTAGGTTGCAATCTTACCTTTTAACTCATCAGCGTAGGTTTTACTTTCTGCTGCTTGTTTAAGATCAATAAAGCGGGTATCAAGGGTCGGCATCTGGATGCCTTTAAATCCTAAATCTGCAGCCCACTTGCAAATGCTGTCTAGTGAATTAAATGGTACTTCGTCGCTGATAAACTGTGCTAAAAATACAGCTGGTCCTTTTATTGTTGTCATGCCGGGTTGTTATATTTTATAGTCGAACCATTTTTGGTCTGATTGGCCAGAAGCCACTACATTTTCAATAAATGCCATTCCTCTGATTCCATCTGAGGTTCCGGGGAAATCAAGCATTTCTGCCGTAGGTTGTTCATTGTTTAATTTTGCATCTACAGTAAGCGCAAAGTTTTTATAGATATTGGCAAAAGCCTCTAAATAACCTTCAGGATGGCCGCCCGGTGTACGGGTATTGTGCTTTGCAAAACTATCCATATAGCCGTTACCGGTCCTGTAGATCTGGGCTGGTGCATCTAACCATCTTACAATCATGGTATTGGGTTCCATTTGGTGCCATTCTAAGCCGCCTTTTTCACCATAAACCCTGATTTTCAGTGCATTTTCCTCGCCGGCAGCAATTTGTGAGGCCACCAATACGCCATTGGCGCCATTATCGAATTTTAAGAGTACGTTACCGTCATCATCAATGGCTCTGCCGGGTACTACAATATTTAAATCGGCACAAATTTTAGTGATTTTTAATCCCGAAATATATTCAGCAAGGTGTGCTGCATGTGTACCAATGTCGCCCATACAACCACTTTTACCAGTTTTAGAAGGGTCGGTACGCCAGGCTGCCTGCGCATTGCCTTCACGTTCAGAAAGTGTGCTTAACCAGCCTTGCGGATATTCTACTACAATTTTACGGATAGCACCTAATTTGCCTTCGCTTACCATTTGTTTGGCTTGCTTAACCATCGGATATCCAGAGTAGGTGTGGGTTAAACAAAGGGTTAATCCCGTTTCTTCCACTTTAGCATGAAGTTCTTTTGCTTCTTCTAAAGTTAACGTCATTGGTTTCTCAATCACAACGTTAAATCCTTTGTCCAATGCCATCATTGCTGGGGCAAAGTGGGCAAAGTTTGGGGTAACAATGGTTACAAAATCTATTCTTTCGTCTGCTGGCAACTCACTTTCTTTGGTCAGCATTTCTTCATAGTTGTTGTAAATCCTGTTATCGGGAAGAAAAAGCATTTTTCCGGATTCATATCCAACCTCAGGATTTACACTTAGCGCTCCGGCAGATAATTCGATCAGGCCATCCATGTTAGCGGCCAAACGGTGTACGGCACCAATAAAGGCGTCTTTTCCACCGCCTATCATGCCCATTCTTAATTTTCTTTTCATGTTTGAATTATGGGGTATAGGGCTAAAGGTTTAGGGCATAGGGTTTTTAACCTTACACCTTAAACCTTCTACCTTAAACCCTTTCTAGATATTCTTTTTCTTTAGTTCTTTTACTGCATAATCAGCAGCACGCGCAGTTAGCGCCATAAATGTTAACGAAGGGTTTTGGCAAGCGATTGATGGCATGCACGATCCATCGGTTACAAAAACATTGTTCACTTCGTGCATCTGGTTCCATTTGTTGAGCACTGAAGTTTTTGGATCGTTACCCATTCTGGCAGTACCCATTTCGTGGATCGCCATGCCCGGATAGCAGCCGTTATCATATGTTCTGATATTTTTTATGCCTGCTCTTTCTAACATTTCAGCAGCGTCATTCATCATATCCACACGCATTTTTTTCTCGTTCTCTTTGTATTCGCAATCAATTGCCAATACAGGCTGACCCCATTTATCTTTTTTTGTTTTATCGATATAAACCTTGTTTTCGTAGTAAGGCAACATTTCCCCGAAACCGCCCAATCCCATGGTCCATTTTCCCGGAGTGGTCATTTTTTGTTTCAGATCTGCACCAAACGATAATTCAGCAACATCATTTTGCCAGTTGCTTCTACTCGCACCGCCCTGGTAACCGAAACCACGTAAATAGTCACGTTTATCCTTACCGATGTTCTGGTATCTTGGTACATAAATACCGTTTGCACGGCGACCATAAGTGTATTTATCGTCAAAGCCTTCAGCCTCTCCGGAAGCTCCGCAACGGAAATGGTGATCCATTAAGTTATGGCCCAACTGCCCGCTGCCATTGCCTAGTCCATTAGGATGTGCTTCTGATGTTGAATTCAATAAGATAAATGTAGAGCCTAATGTAGAACCGTTTACAAAAATGATTTTTGCATAAAACTCCATCGTTTTATTGGTTTCTGCATCAATAACCATTACGCCTTTAGCCTTCTTGGTATCCTTATCATATATGATATGATTTACGATCGAGTATGGACGCAAAGTTAAACGTTTGGTTGCCATTGCCGCAGGCAGGGTTGAAGACTGCGTACTAAAGTAAGCGCCAAACGGACAACCGCGGCTGCACAGGTTTCTGTATTGGCAATTGCCACGGCCTTTGTGCGGAACGGTGAGGTTAGCCACACGGCCAATCATCATAATCCGTTCTCTTTTATAATGTTCTTCTATCCGTGCTTTTACCGATTTTTCTACAATGTTTAAATCCATCGGAGGCAGGAACTGCCCGTCCGGGCAAGTTGGCCAGTTTTCGTTAGAACCACTGATACCCGCAAAACGTTCTGCATAATCGTACCAGGGAGAAAGCTCTGCATAGCGGATCGGCCAGTCGTTTCCATGCCCATCTTTTGCATTATCTTCAAAATTGTGGTCACTTAAACGGTAACTTTGGCGGCCCCACATCAATGATTTACCTCCTACATGGAAACCACGGTACCAATCGAAACGTTTATCTTCGGTATACGGGCATTCTAAATCGTTTACCCACCATTTTTCGTTTGCTTCCTGGTATGGATAATCCCTTTTTTGTACCGGGTGGGTACGTTTTTGCTCTTCGGTAAGTCTGCCTGCATGTTTAAAATCCCATGGATTTTTCATCGCATTTTCGTAACCGGTAATGTGCTCAATGTTCATTCCTCTTTCGAGCATCAGTACACGTAGACCTTTCTCGGTAAGTTCTTTTGCAGCCCAGCCGCCACTAATCCCCGATCCTATAACAATAGCATCGTAAGTATTTTCTGCTTTTAAATTCGTATTTAAATTCATGATGTTTTGTAGTTGTTGTTAGGAGGTAGCCCAGGATTTTTGGCCAGGTTTTAAAGGCGCGTTGCCATCATAGCGGCCCGGAATAAGGACATATTCCCTCGCTTTGGTACAACCAATTTCTGAAGAATAGTAACCGAGCAGGGTTAAATCTCTTGCTGTGATGAAAAAATAAGCTAAATCTTTATTGTCTTCTGATTTGCTTTCTTTCTGAGCAAGTGCAATAGCTCTCAAATCGATCATTAACTTTGTGCGGTCGGCAGGTGTTAACGCAAGATAACTTTTGCCAAAATCTTTCATCGATTTTGCCTGAAGATCTTTAAAGCCTTTTGCAAAGGAAGTTTGCATGGTGGCAGGGTAACAATCTTTCATCATCATCGGAATAAACTTACCTAATCCAGCTGCTTTGGCACCTGCAGATGATTTGGTAGTAGGAACGATAATATCAGCAAATTCAGCAAAAATCTTTTCGTCTTCCAGTGAATAGTTTACAAAGTTTTTTTCATTTTCGGGGAGCGTAAAACTTTCAAATAACACGCCCATTGTACTTGCCGAGATTGCTCCACCCAGCAAAAATGCAACGTTTTTGAGTGCTTCTCTTCTGTGCATCGTATTTATGATTTTATATTTTGGTTACTTATGTGTTGAGTTAGTAATATTAGCAAAAATATAGTGTAAAGAATGAATTTTTTAAATTAAATTAACAGTATGAAATATGATTGTTACTGAGTAGAATTATTCTAAATAGTGATTAATTTGTGGCTCAACGACGTTTTAAACGGCGTTTTTATTTAAATTTTACTTGGTGTAAAAAATACATTTAGTATATATAAATGGGTTTTTGACCTATAAATCTAAAAATGAAGTTTTTTCAGTCAAAAATCAGGTATAACGTGGCTTTCAATTTAGCGGTTTGAGCAATCACAATTGATTAAAGTTCATCAGACTGCATTGGTAGTTTTTGGTTAGCATTTTTTCTTGATCTGATCCTTTATCCGGTTAATAAACTTCCCGGTTTAGATATTAAAGGTTTAAACGTCATCTTAAAATATTTTATTGCCTTTTATCTCATTTTTTTACCTTTGCTCAATCTCAAAAAAAATATGCAGGAAAAAATTGTTGTTTTAGGTTCTAACGGTCAAATTGGTACCGAGTTAGTAACGACGTTACGTAAAATATATGGTGATGATCACGTTGTTGCGTGCGATATACGCAGGCCGGATTATGATATCAAAAACTCTGCACCTTTCGAATTTGTGAATGTACTTGATAAAGAAATGATCAATGGCATTTTCCATAAATACAGACCCACACAAGTTTACCTCCTGGCGGCATTATTATCGGCAACCGGTGAGCAAAACCCAAAACTAGCCTGGGATTTAAATATGAACGGTTTGCTAAATGTGTTAGATTTAGCCTTAGAATATAAAACGGCAAAAGTATATTGGCCAAGTTCTATCGCTGTATTCGGACCAAATTCGCCAAAAGATCATACTTCACAATATTGTATCATGGATCCGAATACGGTTTACGGAATCAGTAAACTGGCAGGTGAGCGCTGGTGTGAATATTATAACCAAAAATACGGATTGGATGTTCGTAGCATCCGTTATCCGGGACTCATTAGCTGGAAAGCTGCTCCGGGAGGTGGAACAACTGATTATGCGATCCACATTTTTCATGACGCATTAAAAAAAGGCAGTTATCAAAGTTTTTTAAATGCAGAAACAGAGCTGCCTATGATGTACATGGATGATGCGATTCGCGGAACAATTGAGCTAATGGATGCTCCGGCAGACCAGATTTCAGTGCGTAGCAGCTATAATTTTGCGGGGGTAAGTTTTACACCTGAGGTTTTGGCCGCTGAAATCAGAAAACATATTCCGGATTTTACGCTGACTTACAGCGATAGCGATCCCCGTCAACAAATTGCAAACAGCTGGCCACGTTCGATCGATGATAGTTATGCAGCAAAAGACTGGGGGTGGAAACCAGCATTCGATTTATCGAAACTTACAATTGATATGTTAAATAATTTAAAAAAATAAGATATAGGTGGAGGGTTGGAAAGTTGAAGGCGTAAGGTCTCACCTCTCACCTCTTATATCTCAATACTAAAATAATGGGAAGAGCATTCGAATTTAGAAAAGAGAGAAAATTTAAGCGTTGGGCCAAAATGGCGGTTCAGTTTACGCGTATTGGTAAAGATATTGTAATGGCGGTAAAGGAATCGGGACCTCACCCGGAAACCAATTCCCGCTTACGTACAGCGATACAAAATGCCAAAGCGGTAAATATGCCGAAAGATAGGGTAGAGGCTGCAATTAAACGTGCCTCTGATAAATCGATGGCTAACTATGAGGAAATTGTATACGAAGGGTATGCACCACATGGTGTAGCCGTTTTAATTGAAACAGCTACTGACAATACCAACCGTACGGTCGCAAACGTACGTAGTTATTTTAATAAAACGAACGGTACTCTGGGGAAAACCGGATCGCTTGATTTTGTTTTTAACCGTAAATCTATTTTCCGTTTTGTACCTGTAGAAGGTTTGGATCTGGAAGAATTAGAGTTCGAATTAATTGATGCTGGTTTGGAAGAGCTTTATGTGGAGGCCGATGAGGAAGGAAACGATATCGTGGTGGCGCAGGGTGCTTTCGAAAACTTTGGTTCTTTGCAGAAAGCGCTGGAAGAGAAAGGTATTGAGTTGAAAAGTTCAAAATTGGAGCGCATTGCTTTATCTCACCATGAGGTTACTGAAGAGCAGGCTGCTGATGTATTAAAATTGATTGATAAGTTGGAGGAAGATGATGATGTGCAGGCAGTTTACCACAATATGGCAGAGTAAGTGCAACTAATATTTACTGAATAAGGCTTGGGGATTTTCTTCAGGCCTTTTTTGCATTTAGACCTTGCAGGTTTTAAAAACCTGCAAGGTCTGGATATGATGATATTTGATTTATCTAACAATTTAATTATGATCAGAATAATTTCCTCTTCTCTCGTCTTAGCGTCTCGCTAAGAACACCCAATTTACGTGTTCCAAATTTATATGGGTTAAACCAGGCGCTTAGCGATGTGCAAAGATTGCATGACCTTAAGATTTCTGGAGTTTTGTTTTTTGGAGAGCAAAACCTGTATTTATCGGTTACCGCAGTCCCGCCATCACTTCAAGTCCTCGGCTTCGTTCCTCAACCTCCGGGCTTTCCGTTTTTGTCGGGTCTAGGTTACCTAGGTTAACCCGAGTCAGTTAGACCTGACAGGAGCGAGCAGGAGCATCAATTTTTTCAATTGGTGCGAGTAAAGCGGATGGCAGGGCTCTTCTCTCGTCTTAGCGTCTCGCTAAGAACACCCAATTTACGTGTTCCAAATTTATATGGGTTAAACCAGGCGCTTAGCGATGTGCAAAGATTGCATGACCTTAAGATTTCTGGAGTTTTGTTTT